>PMUN01000297.1 GCA_003166875.1 Bryobacterales bacterium
TTATTTCTTAACGGGTCCTTAGAGCCAACGGAGCTCAGCTCTTCGCCGGCGACCGAATGTCCCGCGAGTATTGGTTGTTTAAGTTTGAGAGATTCTACAACGGCAAGAACATCATCACCCAGCCGATCCGCATTGTATCCATCGGTGGGAATGCTGGAAGCACCGAAGCCCCGTCGCGTGACGCCATAGACATGAAAACCGACGGCGAGTTTAGGGGCAAATTCATCAAAAACATGGGCGGTATTTCCGAGGCCCGACAGGAGTACAACAGGCCGTCCAACGCCACCCCAATCGAGCACTTCCAGTCGAACATTTCTATCTACAGTTAGGAACTGGACGCTGTGCGGAGAGCGATCCCGCCAAGGGGCGGGTTCTTGCGCTCCGAGGGGAGTGAGAAGCAAACCGGCAAGAACGATAGCCGCGCGCGTGACGGTGCGAAAGATCATACAAGGTAGCAATTCAAGGATATCTAAGCGCATTAAGCGGTGCGGACAATACCAGCTCGCGTGTCACCATGTGCGTGGCGATGTCAATGCTGCCGCTCTCTGTGGCGATGTGCAGCTAGATACCGTCAAGCTGGGCTTCCGCCTCGGGCGAAAGACGAAACTCGCTCATCAGCGCGGATTCTGATCCGCGGCAAGACGCGCCATGCCACGACGCTTTATGTCGGAGGCAAGCTGCGTCACTTCCTCATGCGTCGTGATTCGTCGCCCGTCGCCGCGCACCAACGAGGCTTCGGCCTGATCGGCCGCAGCGATTATTTCCAACCGCCGCCGCTCGCGCTCTTCCCAGAGAGACATGGCTTGCTCAACCGCGTCTTCTTTGCGATGC
This sequence comes from Bryobacterales bacterium, assembly GCA_003166875.1. Lineage (GTDB taxonomy): Bacteria > Acidobacteriota > Terriglobia > Bryobacterales > Bryobacteraceae > Palsa-89. The sequence goes on from PMUN01000297.1 coordinate 832, forward strand.
AGCCTGCCGGTCTCGATGGCTTGGCGAATGAACGCCTCCTGGTCGGGAGTCAAGAATACTTCCATACGACTTTAGCTTTAGCTCCTTGCAAGCCAGCCACCCTCGGATGACACACCGCACCGAAGATTGTATCCTGGAAGATTAATCACACATCCTGGAGGAGTTCTCGAATGGGTAAGACGGTTTTGAGCTTGGGCGCCGGCGGGTTGTTGCTGGCCGGATTGCTGGCCGCGGCGGACACGAAAGGCGATTCGGCCAAGGGCAAAGAGGTCTTCGAGCAATGCGGCGTGTGTCACAACACCGACACGGACGAGAAGAAAATCGGCCCATCGCTCAAGGGGCTCTACAAACACGAAAAGCTGAAGAACGGCAAGAAGGTCACCGACGAGAACGTGAAAGCGATGATCAATGCCGGTGGCAATGGCATGCCCGCCTATGCCGACCTGCTTTCGGAAGCCGAGAAAGCCGACGTCATCGCTTATTTGAAGACGCTGTAGATCGCGGCGGAGCGGTCCGGTTCTCGCGGCGTGCTACATTAGTGTTTGTAGGCCTCCCGACACGTCCCCATCGTCTAGCCCGGCCTAGGACACCGCCCTTTCACGGCGATAACAGGGGTTCGAATCCCCTTGGGGACGCCATCTTCTCACCCAAAGAAAATGCACCGACTCCCTCATGGTCGCGGTTCGGTTTACGTGATGCTGACTTTATAAATGCTCAAGCCATTCTGATTGGGCACCAACAGATAGCCATTCGAAGCCGCGATTCCGCTTAAGCCGAACTGAGTGATAAATGGATACAACACTGGGGCGCTGCTGGTCCGCGCATCCACGATCATCAGACTCCCCGGCCCGGTGGGATCTGTTTCCGGCGGATTGTTGACGAGGGCATAGACGAAGACGGAGGAACCAAGCGGCTCCACATTGTACGTTCCGGTTGTTTGGATCTTGGTGACCACAGTCGTAATTGGCTGGGGACTACTCACATTGCTGATATCCATGGTGGTGAGCGTCAACGTGCCGGTCAGGTTGAAATCCGGCACGCCCGGGTTCCGAAAACCGGTGGTGTTGCCGGTAACCAGCAGAAGAGTGGTGTCGTACGCCATGCCCAGGAAAATCGCCGCTTCGGATACGGTCACGCGATCGATTCCTTGCATGGTTTGCACGGTGCTCACGTCGATAACATCCAGAGCGGCATATCCGGCGGTGCTGTTTCCGGTAGCGGTCGTACTGTCGCAGTAAACCAGTTCAAAGCTGGGCGGCAGTGCCAGAGCGTTCGGACGCAGGTTGAGGTTGTTGGAAGCAGGCTGATCCGCGTTGGGGGCCAGGAAGGAAATCAATTGCGGCAGTAAAGCGGAAAAATCGAATGCGAGGAAGTCGCCGTTCAGGGCCGTGATATCGTTCGCGCTATTGATATTAAACCAACTGGTGCTGGAGAATCCGGTGGTTCCGACGAAAGTGAGATCGGCGAGGAACGTGTACTGTTGCGGAGCGATTTGGCCAAGCAGGACCGGCTGGGTGGGAGTGGAGAGGTCAAAAACCACGAAGTTGGGGGTAGAGCCCGGTCCCAGCAGGTCCACCAGTATAGGTTGGCTGGTATCAAGGTTCAGCGCGCATTTCCCACCGTTCCCGGCGAGATTGGCGTCGCCAAATTCGCCATCATACACGGGATTCGTCACGTCGCTGGTATCGATGATAATGATTTGGTTAGCATTGCAGACGTAGGTTATGTTGTTGTAGACCACCAGGCTGTTGGCGCCGGCATTGCCGAAGCTCAATTGGCCTACCAGGCTCAGGAAACTGGGTGGCTTGGTTCCGGAACCGGAAACAGAGAGCACGGCGGAAGAGCTGACAAAACCGCCGACGGTGATCACCAGCGGGTAATTTCCCGAGGCAAGACTGGGCACCTGAATGTTAGCCTGAGCCAGACCCACGAACCCAGGCGATAGGCCCAGGAACTGAACGGTCGCCGCGACTCCGCCGATCGTTGCCGAGACTGTTGACGTCGCGTGAGCCAGGGGCGAAATCACGGCCGGCGTTCCGTCCGGCACGGGATGATCCAGCGGACCCTGACCGGTGAGATAGACCACCACCACCGACCCTACTGCCGCCGGGTTCGAGCTTGTGTTCGCAGAGTGGTCGGCATTTTGAGCCGCGGCTTGATTGCTTGTGTTCTGGAACAATCCCGGTGATGCAGTTACCACCGTGAAGTTGAAAATCAGGCTTTGGCCACCACCCAACGTGACGTAGAGCGCGGCCGTCCCGGCAACCAGCCGGCTGGGAACCTGGAAGTTGATCTGGGTCGGGCTGGCGTAAACCAGCGGCGCCTGCGTCGAAACTTGCGATTGGCTGACGTACACGGATGCACCGGCGATGTTCTCCGGTAGCGGAAAGCCGGAGGCGTTTGAGGTCGAGCTGGCCAGGCCGGTACCGAAAATCGTTGCGAGCGACCCAGGTGACACCCGCGGGGCATAGCTGGCCGCATCGGTGACTGCCTGGACCACGGAAGCTGCGTTCGACGCCGCTACCGGGATGAGGACGAAGGGGATGAGCCGAAAAAGGTTCAACTATGATTGACGCCGTGAGGGCTGGATGCGTTCAGGGTAAGTCAGGTATTGGGTCAAAGCACGCAAGGCCTGGGTGTGGGGCCACGGGTGAAAGCACCCAACATAGCTATCCCGTCTGGTAAACAGGGATACAGTAGCTGGCCGTTGAATTGCACTCATCGCAAACAACTCATTGTGTTTAGGGCCCCAAGGTTGGTGGGCTTGTAGGAGAGGTGTTTTTAAGGATGCTACACATGCGCCTAAAAGCAGTGCGGTTCTTGCTCACGGCTTGGGTTCTGCTACCAGCCCTTTTCTTCTTGACGAAAAGCAATGGGAATGCGATCCCGGCATTCTCCCGTCAATATCAAACGTCCTGCAGCACGTGTCACCTCGATTTTCCCAAGCTGAATGATTTCGGGAAGGCCTTCAAGGATGCCGGCTTCAAGTTTCCCAAGGACGACGAGACGTTTCTGAAGGCCCCGCCGGTTTTGTTGGGCGCGCCGGCGCAAAAAGATGTGTGGCCGAAGACCATATGGCCGGGACAAATTCCGGGCATATCGCCGATTGGGCTGCGCATGAACTTCTTCTTCCAGGCCACTAGCGGAGCCCGCGACAACTTCAACTCTTTGGCGCCCACCGGCACGGTTCCTCAGTTCATTCCCGCGACGGATTTTGAGACTGGCTTCTTCAGCATCTTCACGGCCGGCAACTTCGGGAGCGACATCGCTTTCTGGGTGGACGATGACATTAGCGTCAGCGGAGTGAACAGTGCGGGCGAGTTGGGCGACGGCTACTTGAGGTTTGTGAACATCGGCCGGTATCTGCATCTTCCAACCGATGCGCTCACTTTTCGCGTGGGGCAGTTCGAGCTGGATCTGCCGTTCACACAAGCGCGGAGCATAAATATCAGCCCCTACGACATCTACTCGGAGAGCAACATCGGCGCGATGAACTCGCTCACGGGGCAGCAAAACGTCGCGAACCAATTCAGTTTTGCGAATGCCGCGAAGGGCATCGAACTGAGCGGCGGCCACCAATATGGCGGTTATCACTATTCCGTCGCAATTGTGGATCAAAACACCAGTGGCGTGGGCCAGGACAGCAATGCCAGTCCCTACGTTCCTTCGGCGACTGGTTCAGCCAACGGCGGCATCGGATTCGCGTCAGACACCAGCGCGAAGGCTCTATACACGCGCTTGTCCTACCGCTTCAACCTGGAGCGGGACGCGGCGAATCGCAAGGAAGTGCAGGCAGCAGGACCAACCGGGCCCCGCGATCACACGTACCTCAATCTCGGGACGTTCTATATGCACGGGGATTCCAGACAGGCATTTATCGGAGCCACGGCTAGTAACAACGGCAACACGCTGATCGCTGTGCATGAGCCCTACTATCGCGCGGGCGCCGACTTTAGTTTTAACTACCGGACCTTCAATCTCTTTGGGCTTTATATGTTCGCCCGTGACAACAACCTGCTCCCGGTGGATGCCAACGGCAATGTGATTCTGCTGCCGCTTTCCTCCACGGGCCCGTTGCCCACGCGGTTCGTTGCGGGCATACCGGCGAAGTTCAATGGTGGATTCGTACAAGCGGATTATCTTGTACTGCCTTGGATTATGCTCATCATGCGCTGGGACGGCGTGCACTCGAGCGCCGACCGGATCAACGGCTTCGAGCTAGCCGACGGAACACCCTGGTTTGCGCCATTGCGCTCCACGCGCAATCGGTACACGCCGGGCGCCCAATTTCTAATTCATCCCAACATCAAGGCTTCATTCGAATATCAATTCCGGCCGCAGCAGTCAGTGGATATTACCACCACCACCAGCAACCTTCAGTTGGCGGAAAATCCATTCCGAGTCAACACGGCGGTGTTCGGGTTGGAGTTCGTGTATTAAATCTACGGAGAGAAAACAACTATGCTCAAGATCCAGACTTGTCTTGCAGTAACCTGCGTGTTCGCTTTGACCGCTGCTACCAACGTAGCCGGCGGAACTCTCAGCGGAACAATCAGCGGTGGCAAAGGCGCCACGATCATTTACATTGAAGCCATCGCGGGGAAAACATTCCCGGCGCCGGCCAAACATGTTGTGGTGGACCAACATTCGCTGCTGTTCCAACCACACGCCGTCGCAATCCTGCAAGGTACGACTGTGGACTTCCTGAACAGCGACAACGTGCAACACAACATCTTCTGGCCCATGGTGGCCGGCAACAAAAAGCTGAGCCACAATATGGGAACCTGGCCCAAGGGCGAGACTCGATCGTTCACCTTCGACACGCCGGGCGTGGTTCCGCTACTCTGCAACGTGCATCCGGAGATGTCCGGATTCATCGTGGTGTCGCCGACGCCTTACTACGCGGAAGCCGACGCCTCGGGAGCGTTCAAGATCGATAACGTGCCCGACGGGAGCTACAAGGTGACGGGGTGGCGCGAGGGGATGAAGCCACAATCCAAGCCCGTAACCATCACCGGCGCCGCAACGCTGGACTTCGCGCTTACAAAGTAGGCAAGGGCCCGGACGTAACACCGATGCTCACGCGCTTTCGTGACAAAAAGGTCGATAGCGACTGGCTGAATACGACTTTCCCGTGCATGATGGCATGCCCGGCCCAGACTAATGCGGGCCGGTACGTGTCTCTCATCGCGGAGCGGAAGTTTGAAGAAGCCTATCGCTACGCGCGCGATCCCAATCCGATGGCCAGCATCTGCGGCCGGGTCTGCGCGCACCCCTGCGAGACAGCCTGCCGCCGCGGGGCTATCGACAAGCCCATCTCGATCCGCGCGCTGAAGCGTTTTCTTACCGAGCGCTACGGACCGGAGTCGCGCCATCCGCTCGAACCACAGCGGCGCGCTATCCAGAAGGTGCCCTACCGGGTGGCCATCATCGGGAGCGGGCCGGTGGGCCTCTCGGCCGCGCACGATCTGGCGCTGATGGGCTACTCGGTGAGCATCTTCGAGGCGGCCGCGGTGGCGGGCGGGATGCTTTGTCTGGGCATTCCGGAGTACCGTCTACCACGCAGCGTGGTGGAAGCGCAGGTTCGCGAAATCCTGGATCTGGGCGGTATCACGTTGAAGCTCAATCATGCTGCCGGGCGCGACTTCACCGTTTCCGGCCTGCGCCGCGAAGGGTTCGACGCAGTGGTGATCGCCGTCGGTGCGCATCGCAGCCGCGATCTCTCAATTCCCGGCATCGAGATGGATGGCGTGCTGAAGGGCATCGACTTTCTCTTGAATTCGAACCTGGGGTATCGCTTCAGCATCGGCAAACGCGTGGTGGTGATCGGCGGCGGCAATGTCGCCATGGACGTGGCGCGGTCGGCCGCACGCGAGGTGATCAAGCAACACGCCGGCGGGCTCCCGGAGAGCGTTCCATCCGAGGAGAATATCGCGGCCGTGGCCACGCACGAAATGATGGATGTGTCGCTCTCGGCTTTGCGAATGGGCGCGCGCGAGGTCAACATTGTGTGCCTGGAGCGTCGGGACGAGATGCCGGCCGCCCTGGAAGAGATCGAGGAAGCCGAGACGGAAGGCATTGTCATGCACGCCGGCTTCGGGCCCAAACAGGTGCTGGGCCGCAACGGGAGCGTGGCCGGCTTGCAGGTGATCAAAACCAAGTGGGTGTTCGACTCGACCGGGCGATTCAATCCAGCTTTTTACGACAACAGCGAATCGGTGATCGACTGCGACACGGTGATCCTGGCCATCGGACAGACCACCAAGTTGGATTTTCTATTGCCCGAGGATGGCGTGGAAGTGAGCCCGCGCGGGCTTATTGTTGCAGACCGGCAGTCGCTCCAAACCACAGCGCCCGGCATTTTTGCCGGCGGGGACTGTGTTTTTGGACCGCGCCTTATTATCGACAGCGTCGGGGATGGAAAAAGAATCGCCATTGGCATCGATCAATACCTGCGCGGCACGAAGCATCCGGATCCTGAGATCGAAGTCGAGGTGTTGGAGCGCCACCAGATGTCCACTGGTTACATGGAACTGGCGCGCCAAGCGGTGCCGATGCTCCCGATCGATCGCCGAACCGGAGTGACGGAGGTCGAAATCGGATACGACGAAGAAGCCGCGGTAGCGGAAGCGAGCCGCTGCCTGCGCTGCTGGATCAATACGGTATTCGAAGGCAACGATGAGGACGGGTCGCGGTGCATTCTGTGCGGCGGATGCGTGGATGTTTGCCCGGAAGACTGCCTGCAGTTGGTGCCGCTCAGCCAGATCGAATTCCCGGACGATACAGTGGAGCACGTCCGGAACAACGTGGAGCTGTACGCAGTGGAATTGGACGATGTGGCGGCCGAGGAACTGGGTGTGATCACTGGGTCAGCCATGCTCAAGGACGAGACCAAGTGCATCCGTTGCGGGCTGTGCGCGGCGCGCTGTCCGGTGAACGTGATCACGATGGAGGCTTACCACTGGGTGGTGAAAAGCCCGACCGGATTGATTCCGCCGCAGTCGTTATTTATGCGTGAGGCGGTGGCGAAATGAGTAGCGCACGCACTAATGCGTGCCGCGTTCACACTCGTGTGAACGCCTGGGTACTTGGCAGGTCTAAGGTGTTCGCAGGAGTGCGAACACGGCACGCACGAGTGCGTGCGCCACAATCCCGGAGCAGGAGGAAGCACACATGGAACAAAGCAAAGATGATGTGACGCGGCGCGGGTCGTTCATAAAAATCGGTATCGGATCGCTGGCCGTGGCCGGTTGCGGCGCGGCCGTGTTCGGTTATCAATTTCTTTCGCCGAACGTACTCTATGAGCCCTCACCCATTGCCAACGTCGGGAAACCGGATCGCTTTCCGCCGGACTCGGTCACAGTGGATCTGGTGGCTGGCATTTACATCATGCATGCCGCCGAGGGATTCTACGCGTTGACCGCAACCTGCACCCACCTGGGTTGTCTCACGGCCTGGAAGCCGGATCTCAATATCATTGCCTGTCCATGCCATGGCAGCAAGTTCAATCGTCGTGGAGTCAAAATCGACGGTCCCGCGCCGAGGCCTCTGGCCTGGCTGAAGGTTTGGGTGAACGACGAAGGCGATCTGTTGGTGGATCGGTCCACGCCCGTGCCCCAAGACCATTTTGTGAGAGTTTGACGAGAATGCCGCCAACCATCGAAGGCTACTGGAACGATTTGCGCAGCACCAAAGTGTGGCGCTCCGTGTTCCGCAGTGGAACCGGAACCAGCACACTGCACCGCGCTCTTGCGGTTCAGCAGAATGTCTTCCTCCACCTCGCCTCTGTAAAAATGCGCCGCCGGTCGCTGGCATTCAGCGCCACCTGGTATTTGGGAACCATGTCGCTCGCCACGTTTCTCATTCTCACCGCTACGGGCATTCTGCTCATGCTGTACTACCATCCTTCGGTTCCGCAGGCTTACGCGGATATGAAGGACCTGCAATTCGTGGTCTCGGCTGGAGTATTTCTTCGGAACCTACACCGCTGGTCGGCGCACGCCATGGTCTTCCTGGTGTTCGCGCATATGTTCAAAGTGTTTTATCGCGGGGCATACCGGCCGCCTCGCGAATTCAACTGGGTAATCGGCGTAATCCTGCTGATCCTTACGCTGTTCCTCAGTTACACCGGATACCTGCTGCCGTGGGATCAGCTTGCATTCTGGGCCATCACCGTAGGCGCGAATATCATGTCCGCCGTGCCGGTGATGGGCCGCAAAGTACGGTTTCTAATGTTAGGAGGCAACACTGTCAACGCCAACGCGCTGTTGCGGTTCTACGTGCTGCACTGCGTGATTTTGCCGCTGGTTGCGGGGCTCCTGATTGCGATTCATTTCTGGCGCATCCGCAAGGATGGCGGTCTGCACACAAGCCAGGTGGAAACCGCCGCAGGTGAAACAAATGAGTGACGAGAAGCCGTTCCAGGCCGCCATCGAATCCGACAGCCGGAAGGCGCCCGTGCGCATCGCCTTCGTAACGCGGCGCACCTCGCCTCAGGTCAAGGCCGAGTCCGATCAATACGTGATGACTTGGCCGGAAGGTATCTTCCGAGTTTTAGTAGTTTGCGAAGTACTGGCCATCATTCTGGTGACGATGTCGCTTTTCTGTGTTGCGCCGCTGGAAGGCCTGGCGGATCCGATGCAGACGCCAAATCCGGCCAAGGCGCCCTGGTATTTCCTGGGCCTGCAGGAATTGTTGCATTATTTCCCGCCGGTAGTGGGCGGCGTGCTGATCCCCACGCTGGTAGTTCTCGCGCTGGTCATCATTCCGTATTTCAACGTCAACGTTGAGGCCGAGGGATTATGGCTGCGCAACCGAGGCAAACGGCTTCGCATCTTCGCGGCCGTCGTGCTGGCGCTGATTGTCTTCTTGATTGTCTTCGAGGTTTGGGCCGTACTTGCACCCACAGTGCTGATCGCGGCTACCATGCTCTTCGCAGCGCGAGAGGCGAATCAAGCCGGCCGATTCCGGCGGTGGCTGGTTTTACGGCCGCTTTCGTTCTGGATCATGACGTGGTTTCTAGCTAGCGCCTCGCTACTCACCGGCATCGGAACATTTTTCCGTGGCCCAGGTTGGTCCTGGGTCTGGCCTTGGAAAGAATAAATGGCGATCAGAGAAAAGGCAGCCTCAATTCGGAAAATGTTGTTCGGCGATAGCGCGCGAGCGTTCGGCACGTTGGGGGTGGTGCTCCTGCTGTTGCTGGCCATCGTTCCGGCGCGGGATTACTTCCGTGAATGGTATCGCTATCAGAAGGGTTATCTCCGGCTGATTCGCGGCCGGGACGACGCCATCACGCTGCAGCGCCGTTTTGAAGGCGGCATCCATCAGACCTGGATTCCAGAACTGGGCGTGGTGGATCGCTGCGGTTCCTGCCATGTGGCGATGAAAGAAGCCAGCCTGCGCAATGTCGGTATCCAGCCCTTCCGGCCACACCCGCCGATCCCGCATTCGTTGGACGAAATGGGCTGTGTGATGTGCCACCGCGGCCAGGGTGCGGCCACCACCGTGGAAGAGGCGCACCACAGCGCGAAGGAATCGGAGGACCCGATGGTCCCGGCGCGCTATCTGGAATCCTCCTGCGGCCAATGTCATATGGACAAGCCGACCGGAACGCCGCGATTGAACGCCGGACGCACGCTGCTGGCGCGTTACGGCTGCGTCCACTGTCATTCGATTGTGCTGCCGGACGGTGTCAAGCTGGCGCCCACGGACGACCCGCCGTCGCTCCAGCACGTTGCCGACAAGACCACGCGCGAGTGGATTTTCGCATGGATCAAGAATCCGCAGGCCTATTCCGGTTCGGCCACCATGCCCAATTTCCAGTTGAAGGATGAAGATGCCCGGGATATTTCAGCGTTTCTGATCGCGCAATCCACGATGCTTGCGTCATCAGCGGCTCAAGCGTCCGCAGCCGCGCCCGATGCCGCTGCGCTACAGGCGGGCGCCAGCATGTATAGTGAATCGTTCTGCGCCTCGTGCCATGCCATACAGAACGCAGCCGGTTTGTTGGTGGGCGGTAACGTCGGTCCGGAATTGACGCGAATCGGGACTAAGGCTAAGCCGGACTGGCTGCGCGCCTGGATCGGAAACCCGAAGGGGTACGATCCCGAGACGCTTATGCCGCATTACCGGTTCGACGACAAGCAGCTCACGCTGATCGCTGGCTTTCTGGAGAACAAAACCGATTCCGATTTCATGGCAAATGTGAAGCTGGAGCAGGCCACGCCGCGGCAAGTGGCGCACGGGAAACTGCTGGTGACTGAGATGGGATGCGCCGTCTGTCACGAGATCAACGGCATCCACAAGCCTGACAATTTCGCGCCGGAGTTGACGGCCGTGGGGTCCAGGCCGCTGGCGAAAATCGTGTTCCTGCCGGAAATGCCGCGGACGCTGGCGGCCTATGTGGAAGCGAAGATCAAAGAACCTCGAAGCTTCGGCCCTGCCCTGAAGATGCCGCAGTTCAATCTCGCAACAGGGCAAGTGGACAATCTGGTGACGGCCCTTCTGGCGCAGACAGAGCGCGCCAGAACGCTTCCCGCGCGTCTCCGGGTGGCAGGGCACGCCAGCAGCAATTACGAACCGGCCGGCGCGGCTGGCCGTCTGATGCGCGACCTGAACTGCTTCAGTTGCCACTCCATCAACGGCCGCGGAGGCGATATGGCGCCCGATCTCACCTGGGAAGGCAGCGCCGTGCAGCGCGATTGGCTGCTGAAGTTCTTCAAGAATCCGAACACGCTGCGGCCCACGCTCATCCGTCGCATGCCGAAGTTCAACGTCACCGATCAGGAAGCCGGCATGCTCACTGACTACATTCTGGCTGTGTATCAAACGCCGGCCTTCGACCGGGATTCGCCGCAGCCCGCATCCGATGCCGGTCAAATCGAGAAAGGGCGCCAGCTCTTCTACTCCAAGTACGCCTGCCAAGCTTGCCATATTGTCGATCCGCAAAAGGACAAGGGGTACATCGGCCCGACGCTGACCGAAGTCGGGTCGCGGCTGACCGCGGCTTGGATATTTCAGTGGCTCAAAGGTCCCCAGACGCTGCGGCCCGGCACGCTGGAGCCGGATCAGCAAATCAGCGATTCCGACGCGGCTTCGCTCACCACGTTCCTGATGGCGCAGAAGGGACAGGCAAAAACTCGGGAGGCAAAACACAAATGAGACCGGCTCTGGNNTGGATCAGCCGTTGGTGATTCAAGTCAACGACGCACAGGGCGCTGCGGTGGCGGGCGCGTCAGTGCGTTTCCATTCGGCCCCAGGAGTGATCTTCCAGCCGGCTTCCGGTATCACCGGATCGGATGGGCAGTTCACGTTTGCGGTGGCACTTGGGGGCATGGCGGGGCGCTATCAGATCGTGGCAACCACAACCGGCGCGAGTGGCAAAGCCATCGAGCTCCGGATGGATGAGCTGGCGCTCGGTTTCGAGCAGAACCAGGGCCGGCAACTGAGCGATCTGTATTGCACCCGCTGTCACGATCCGGAGTCGACGGCGGAGCGCGTTTCGAATCACGACAATCTTACCGCCCAAGCGCATGCGTTTAGTGATGGAGCGTTTCTGAACAAAATGAGTGACGCCGACCTCATGGCGATTATTCAACACGGCGGACCGGCCTTGGGCAAATCGGCCGAGATGCCACCTTACGGGCGCACACTGAGCAAGTCCGGAATTCAGGCGCTGGCGGCGTACATTCGGGCTGTCGCGGACCCACCACATCAACCTGGAGAAGCTGTTTATGCACAAAGGTAGTTTTGTTCTCGCAATCCTGACTGTTTTCGCGGTGGAGTGCCGGCCCCAGGTGCTGTCGCCTCCCGAGATTGTCGATCCGGCGATGAGCGCGCTCCAGCAACGGCACTTTCCCGAACTCAAGGCCGCCGGGGTCGAGATCACCTCGCACCAGTATCCGTTCCGGTTCTACTTGAGCCGGACTTTGGATCTCACCGAAAAGCAGGAGCAACAGACCGATCAGCGCTCGATTCGCTTCTCGGATTTCCAGGGTCAGACCGTGCTGCAGGTGACCGGCAATTATTTCGCGGCCTATTCGAATGAAACCATGAGCCGGAACGAACGCGTGAAACGGACCTATCTGGACGTTGTCCTGCCCATCCTGCGCGCCACGGCCTCGCGCGTTGGGGCCGAGCCCCAGTTGACTGCTTTCGCCATCGAAATCTCGCATCATGTGCGCAAGCAAGTGTTGGGCGTAACGGTTGAAAATCCGGAAAACCTCGCGATAATAATTCCCCGTGCAACGGCGCAGAAGGTGGCAGCCAGTACAAACGAGAACGAGCAGGTGACCGCCTTGCTCGAATCACGCATATTCATCGATGGCAAAGCTGTGACGCTGTGGCCTCAGCAAGGCATGACCGAAGCAGAGAACGCGGAACCTTCCATCCAGCCGGCCACCCCGCGGGTGGTGAACGCGTCTGCGATCCTGGCGCCAACACCTAGCCCAGCTCCTAACCCGGCTCCCGCGGTTGCGCCTCAGCCGGCGCGGGACATTTCCACCGCCGCGTTGCGGCTGCAGCAAAGCGCATATCAATCGCTGTTCGATGGCCTGGTGCGTTCGCTTGACGGTGATGCGCATTTCGTTTCGTACGCGCCACCGGTTTTGGTTGCGTTTCATGAGATGTCGTACCTGCAGTTGTCCATCACCACTAATCTTGCGCCACACGATGCGGGATCGCAGTACCGCGTCGCGGCCCTGGCCTTCGACCGGCACGTTTCACGGTTGATCCGGCCAGTGCTCGCGATGTTACCTAAGGATCCGGAATTCGACGGGATCGTTTTCAGTTCGAGTGCGCGGATCGGAAATGCCAGTGATTCAGGAGCCTCGCAATCGGTCGAGTTTTTCTTGCCGCTATCCGAGTTGCGGCGATTCGAACAATACGACATCACTGGCCAGCAATTGATCAATTCCGGATTCGTGCTGATTAACGGTGAGCGAGTTGGGCTGGAACTTCAAAGCGCGGAGGCCGACATTCGGTGACCACAATGACGTCAACTAAAACCATCAACGAACATGCCTTTACGTCCGGGTTGAGCGATTCGCAGGTCGCGACGCTGGCCCACCTCGCCCATGAGGTTAACTTCAAGGAAGATGAAATTGTTCTAGTGGCGGGGCAGCAATCCAAGCATTTCTATTTGCTGCTCGAGGGCAGTGTGTGCATCGAGGTCAGCGCCCGATCGTATGTCGTGTGGGTTCAGATTCTGAATCCGGGAAATGCCTTCGGTTGGTCCGCACTGCTAGACCACCATGACACTCTGTTTCAAGTTCGCGCCCGTGAGGCGTCCCGCGCATTGTGTTTGGACGGCGAGCGCCTTTCAGCCGCGCTTCACGCCGACTCGGAACTAGCTGCGGAATTGTTCCGCCGGACCCTGAAGCTGGTGGCAGGCCGCGTCCAGGCGACAGAGGCGCGGCTGGCCGAGATGTGCGGCGTCAAGCTGCAGTAACCGAGGGGCAGCGCCATGCGCTGCCTCTCTCACATGTTGACATTCTATAGGACTCGATATAGAATGTCTACATGAGCGAGCTCGCCCCCAAGACCACCAACCTA
>PMUN01000342.1:0-27777 GCA_003166875.1 Bryobacterales bacterium
TATTTCCTAACAATCCCTTAGTGTTCCAATGAGTTGGCAAGCGAAATGTGTGATCGATAACGCGAAAGGAGCCCTGCCATTTCAGGCCCAGTTGAGACGGCTCAAGGATCGCATATCGCCCTACCAACCCAACCTCCGCCGAGACCTGGATACCATCGTCCAAGGGATCCGCCAGGTGGAGTGGGTGAGCGAGGTTCTGCCGATCAAAGGCGCCTCGGTTCTCGAGATCGGCAGCGGTTGGCAGCCGATCATCCCGTTGCTCTATTCCCTGGCCGGCGCTTCCCAAGTCTTTCTGACCGACCGGAACGTGCTGCTTCGTCCAGAGACGTTCGAAGCCGCTCTGTACAGTCTCCGCACCCACACGCAGGTGATTTTGGATGGACTCAATCTCGACCCGAAAGTCCTGGACTATGCGCTTCGGCAAGATCCCGGTACCTCGATGGAAGACCGGCTCAAAGAGATGCATCTGGTCTACATGGCGCCCTGCGATTGCCGGAAACTGAATCTCTCTGCCGCTTCTTTGGACGTGGTCACATCCCGGAATTGTCTGGAGCACATTCCTCCCGACGTGCTTCAGGAAATTTTCCATGAGTCGTACCGACTGTTAAAGCCTGGGGGCGCTGCGTGCCACTTGGTGGACCACTCCGACCATTGGGAGCATAATGACAAGAGTCTCAGCCGGGTAAACTTCTTAAAGTACTCGGACTCATTCTTTCGTTGGACCTATATATTTAATTCGCTCAACTATCAGAACAGGCTCCGACATCCGGAGTACATCGAGATGTGCTCCACAAGGCCGGTTTCCGCTTGGCTCGCGAAGAGCACTATGTGGATGAGGCATCGCTGCGCTATCTTGCTCAGATGCGGCTAGCGGAACGCTTCCGCAAATTTTCGAACGAAGATCTTGCCACCATTGACAGCTTGCTTCTAGCCGTCGAGGAATGATAAGGGATTCAACCGGCAGGCTCATCCAGCCATGGATTGTCTTCTAGAAACTCCACAGTGCGCACCACAGCCTGCTGAATAGACAGTGTCGGGCGCCACCCCAGGGATCGTATCCGATCGCAATCCAGGAGAATAAACGGACTATCGCCGATCCAGCCGCGCTTCCCTCCGGAATACATCAAACGGGGGCTTACGCCCAGGTGCTCACAAATCCAGCCGATCGAATCATTCACTGCGCAGGCCTGATCGGCGCCAAGGTTAAAAATGTTCACTTTCGCCGACGCTTGCCGGGTAGCGGTGAGAATCGCCTCGATACAATCCCCTATGTAGAGATAGGATTTTCGCTGTTGGCCGTCGCCGAGGACGTTCAGAACGTCGGGATGCTCCCGCAGCTGGCGGTAGAAATCGATGATGTGACCGTGCGAATAGCGAGGCCCCAGCAGCGAGACGAAGCGGAAGATCCAGGCCTCAAAGCCGAAGCCCTCCGAATAGGCTTCGATAAATCCTTCGGCGGCAAGTTTGGCGGCTCCGTAAAAGGAAGTCTGGACCGGGAAGGGGCATCCTTCGGGGGTGGGAAAGATTTCGGGTTCGCCATAAACGGAACCCGAGGAAGCGAACGCGATGCGGCGGACATTGTTGGTGCGCATGGCCTCCAGAACATTCCACGTAGCGATGGTGCTCTGTTCCAGATCCTTACGCGGATGGCGAGTGCCAAAGCGGACGTCGGCATTGGAGGCGAAGTGATAGACGAAATCCGCGCCGGCCATGGCCTGGGAGAGCGCTTCGAGATCCAGCAGATCGGCGCGGTGCAGACGAAAGCGGGGATTCTCCAATGCGCGCGTGAGGAACTGGATGCGCCCGGTGGAAAAGTTGTCGAATCCGACGACGTCGTGCCCGAGGGCCAGAAGCCGGTCCGTGAGGTTGCTGCCGACGAAGCCAGCGGCGCCGGTGATAAAAGCTGTCAATGGCCGGATCTCCTCTCGATCGCCGAACCCGCGCGGTCGAACCCGAGGACTCCAACCTGGCCATTTCGGCCCTTCTGTTCCGTACGAAATGCCAGACGATATCCCAGCAGGTTGAAATGCTTCTTCAACTCGTCTGCCCGGCCAAAATGATACTCCAGACGGACTCGTTCGATGCGGCGCCAGATCTCGGGAGGCGTGCTGAATACAATGTCGTATTCGCTTCCTTCGCAATCCAGTTTTAAGACATCCACCTTCTCAAGATGGTTGCCTTCGACGATTTCGGTAAGAGTCAGTGCCTTCACCGAGATCCCCCGAGTATCGCCGGGTAAGGGAGCAACGTGTCCGCTGGCGTTCCCTTCGGGGTAGAAGGTCACGGTGGATGCCTCAGCGCCGACAACAGCAGCTTCACAGGCGAAAATTTGCGAACCCAAACTGTTGTCCTCCACATTCCGCAGAAGCGTTTTATACAAAACCGGATCTGGCTCGTATGAATATACGGCCGCAGCCCCGGAACTGACGGCGTACAGGCTGAAAGAGCCGGGGTGCGCACCTACGTCAATGCAGATCGCGTTCCTCGGGATCTTGCCGTAATCCCTTCTCCCGAAGACAACCAGGAGGGTGGAAACATCGTCCTCGTCGCCCGAGAGGTGGATACGGAGACCGGATCTTGTTTCCAGGTACAAGCCGGGTGGACATGTCCTGAGAAGGTAGTGCCGCGCCAGTCGTACAGGGTGGCGAAACCTCCCAACGCCGAGGACACTTCGCAAGACCGTGGGCGCGTTCCATGCGGCGCCCAGAAGGCGGAGTGGTTCCCTTCCAAAAAACTTACTCACGTTGCGCCGCTGCTATCGAACCTACGGCCTCCGGTTGCCGGAGAAACAATTGGCGTGCGACAGCAGCCATTCCGAGCAACACATAGAGCGTCATCGTGTAGGTTCGCGAAAGAAATAAAGCTGTTCCGAGGAACGTAAATAATGCGATTCGGACTCCATTGGTGCTGCTCACGAGGTCGGGCGCCTGCGCCAGGGCGCTACGATTTCGGACAATCCTGTACAGGGCCAGGATGGAGAAAACAATGAGACCGAGCCAAAAGAGGGTGCCGAATATCCCCAGTTCCGCCAAGCACAGCAGGAGCGAATTATGTGCCGTAAGAGAGGGGTTGTGCACCATAAACTGCTGGAACCCGACGCCAAACACCGGCGATGATCGAAACATCTCGAGGCCGGTTTGCGCTACTTGGATGCGGCCGGCGGTAGAGGGGTCAGCGAGCGAGGTCGGACGTGGTCCCGCGGCGCCCGCCAAAAACAGGAGGCGAAGCAAACCGCCCGCTAGCACCAGCGAAATTATTTTGCCGAATCTTTTCTCTAACAGAAAAAAAACAAGGATGGCGAGTCCGATTAGGCCGCCTCTGGAATGGGTGACAAGAACACCGTAAAGGAAATAGGCCCCCGGCAGCATCACCAGTGCCAGGTTACGCCGCCACCGCCCCGGCGACCAAGCCAGCGTCAGCAGGCTGGCCGCCACCAGCAGATACTGCGCGAAGCCATTGGCATCTTCGAGGAATCCAACGGACTGCAGACGGGGGAATTCGTCAATCACATCTCCCTGGGCGTTATAGAAGTGCTGCCGATATACATACTGGCTATCGAGGCCATTCCGATACCAGCCATAAAGAGATTGTGAGAGCAAATAGATCGCCGATATAACCACAGCAAAAGCCAACACACGCATCTTCCGAACGGTATCCACGGCTACAAAGACGAGGATGAACACAACTCCGGAAATGAGAAAGTCTCGCAAACCCCGGAGAGCGCCGCCACCCAGACCGTTGACGACCAACGAGACCGGCACGGCTGCCGTCAAGCCCAGCATCAGATAAACCTCCGGAGATCGCCACCGGGAGGGATGGAAAAGAACCTGTGACAGGCAAGCCAACGTAGCCGCGACGGCCAACCACACCATGATGTTGTAGTGCGCCAGATGCGGAAAAAGAGCGGCCGGCGAAAGATGGGCCAGCACTACGTAGGTAGTGGTGAGGGCGAAAGCCGCCGCCGGCAAAAACCGCCTTTTCTCGACACGCGCTGAAGATTCGGAGTGTGAATCACGACACTCATCCGTCATGAGATCAGCGCTGTTTCCTTCCGGCCAAGCCAACTTCCATGGCCCAGTAGAACCCGCGCCCTCTCGCCAGACGGTATCGGGCAGCCCAGGGTAGCGCTCCCAGGATCCCTTCCGCGGTCCGCATTGCTACCGCAGGCACACGAACGCGGTGTGATCGCCAGGTCTTTTCTACCCACAGTTCGCGGAATCCGGCATCGCGGAACAACTTTGAGAGCTCCCCGACAGTGTATTCCTTCAGGTGAAGACCGGTGGCCTCAGTGTCGAAGTAGCAGGAAATATCGTGCGGGCCCAATAGCCGGTTCGGCGTGACGCAATAGTAGATTCCACCCGGCTTCAGAACACGATGCACTTCTGCCAGTTGCTGAATGATGTCATCAGGGTGAACGTGCTCCACGACGGAAAAACTGAAGGCTAGGTCGACAGTATTCGCCGGGATTCCGATCGAGCTGCCGTCCGAGAGCACCAATTGAAAATTTGGCGGCGCTGTTTGCGGCACCAGATGGTCCGTGATCTCCAGACCATACGCCTGCTTTACCCTCGGCGCCACCAGGAACGAGAGGGCGCAATCCCCGCCGCCAATTTCGAGAAACACGGTACTGGGATTCAAGAAAGGTTCGATCAGCCGCAGTTGGCTCCGAACCTTCACCTGATGCGCGGCCCTGTCCGGCGCGGTTACCTGTGGGTGATCCGGGACGCGGCGGAAGAGCTCGTCATAGACGCTCCGATAGAGCTGGGCGCGCTCCGGCTTGGCGGCATTGCGGAGGCGGTCTCCTAGCTCTCTTTCGACCTGGTAATGGTAGTAGAGGCGCTCCGCCGAACGATATTCGCTTTCCGGTATCTTCATCCTCATCGCGATCGAGGCCGCCGGACGCATATCAGAAGGCTCTCATAACGATGAGACCGAGATTTCCATTTTGGCCTCCGGCATCGAGTAGTATACGGCAAGTCGCCTCGATTGCCCAAACTTCAGGGCAGTGCATCGCCGGAAGCCGTACTAGTACCCATGAACAGTGGGCGACACCCCAGCGACGGCGAGCCACAACTTGATGTTCGCCTAGCAGAGTGTTGCTGCTCAAACTTTACTACTGCCGTGCGTCGCCATGAGTGGCGACGCGGCACGCNNTCGCACTCCTGCGAACGCATTGAGTTTGACGCGAGCTCACTATGCAGCCCATGAACAGGCAACTGTAATCGGCGAAAATTGACGCGACTTCGGGGCCACGCTATGGTGAATGGTGTGCGTCCACCGCGTCAGGGCGCCCATAGAGGGATTCGGTGGATTCGGAACAACCTGTAGAAGCGCAACGCCCGAGTCTTAAGCGCCGCATCGCCCGCAACTCAATCTGGTATGGCATTGAAGCGGCCATCGGCATCCTCGCCACGCTGGCCACCACCATCGTAGTCGCCCGGCTCATCGGACCGCAGCGGCTCGGATATTTCAACTACATCTACTGGCTGTCGAACACGGCCGGAGGACTTGCATCGCTCGGCATTCCGGCCACCACCGGGAAGTTCATGGCGGAGTATCTGGCCGGCGGGCAGAAGGGCATCGCACGAGCCATTTTCTTCTTCACCCTGCGCGCGCAGAGCGCCATCGCGCTGGTGATAATGAGCATTGGCCTGATCCTGGTGTTTACATTCGTGGATCCGGCCTACCGGTACGCCGCGATGATCCTGGTTGCGTCGATGCTGCCCCAGATGCTGGCCTTCATCCCCTCGATGGCCAATGTGGGGGCCGAGAAGGTGGCGGCCAACACCCGCGGGGCCTTCGCCGGTACGGTGGTTTCTGTGCTGCTGGTGGCCCTGAGTCTTTTCCTGGGATGGGACCTCGTCGGCATCGCCTGCGCGGTGTTTCTGAGCCGCGCGGTGGAACTTCTAGCGAAGCTGATTCCGGTGCTCGGATGGGTCCGCGAAATTCCGCCGGCGGAGCTTCCCTCCGCAGTGAAGAAGCGCATGATTTCATTCTCGGGCCAGAACCTGATTCTGCTGATGTTGAATGTTGTGGTCTGGGACCGGTCCGACATGGTTTTCCTGCGAATGCTGCAGAGTGACACCCGTCAACTGGCATTCTTCTCCGTGGCGTTCAGCATCATCGAAAAGCTGTTTGTGGCCCCGCAAATCTTCGCCGCGGGAGTGGGAGTGAGCCAGTTTTCCGAATCTGGCCGCGACCGGCAAAGGCTGCTCGCCATGACCACCACAGCGGCGAAGTATGTGTATCTTTGCGGTCTTCCGATGCTGGCCGGAGCGGCGGCGATCGGCGGGCCGCTCATCGGCGCGTTGTACGGACCTCGGTATCTGCCGATGGCTCGTGTGTTTCAAGTAATGGCCATCTTTGCGATTCCGCGGTTAGTGATTCTGCCCGCTTACAATCTGTTGCTGGCCACCGAGAACCAAAAGCCGCTAGTGATCTGGAACTGTGTCTGCGGCGTTGCGGACGTGCTGCTCGATTTGACGCTGATCCCGCTCTTCGGAGCCTTTGGAGCCGCGGCTGCCAATGGAATCGCACAAACGCTGGCCGCGGTGGGAGTGTGGGTTATCGTCAGCCGCCGCTTTTCCATTCGTCTGGACGCCGCGTTCTTCACAAGACTTACCGCGGTCTGCGCTTCGATGTCCGCCCTTGTGCTGTTGATCGTCTCCAGGTTGCACTCCTGGCCGGCGGTGGCGGCGGGAACCGGAGCCGGCATTGCGGTATTTGTGCTGGGCCTTCGTTTCGCGTCGGTGCTTGCGGCCGAAGATCGTGAACGATTACTGACACTCGAGCCACAATTGCCCGCGAGGATTCGGACCTTGTTTCGCGAGTTCGTAATGTTTATCGCGCCACAGCGGCAAACCCGGCAAGTCATTGGCCGCGAATGAACGCGGATGAACGCGAATACTGCATCGTCTTATTTGCGTTTATTCGCGTTCATTCGCGGCCTTACGCCGAGCTCGACGCGCCAGGTCATCCCGCCGGTCCTTAACGCGTATTGCCCGCCAGGGCCAGGACGGAATCATTCGCATCCGCTTTGGAAAAAGTTCGAAGCAGGCCTTCGCGCGTGCCTACCGCCGGCGTCCAGCCTAACTCGTCGCGAGCCGCGGAGCAGTCGAATGGCGAAATGGGCGCGAGCGACCGGATCTTATAGCGCGAGAGCGGCACGCTGCGATGTAGCACGCGTCCGAGAAGTTCCACACCGAGCGCGAGCGTGTAGAGCACGAGCTTCGGCACGAAAGAAACTCGAGGCGCCGAACCGTACCTCTTGGCCGCTTCAATATACTCGCGCTGGGTCAGCGTAGTGGGGTCCACCAATTGAAACACGCGGCCGGACACATCCGGCGTGGTTGCCGCCGCGAGGAGCGCGTCCACTACGTCCTCGACATACACGAGATTCAGAGGCAGTCGGCCCGAACCCATCACCAGCCAGCGGCCCGCCAGCCCGATGACACCCGATGGCGGCGTCTTCTCCGCGCCGGGGCCGAAGATCTGCCCTGGACGAAGAATGACCGCCGGCAGATTCTGCATCCGAATCGCATCGAGCACGAGATTTTCGGCGATCAGCTTGGTTTGCGAATAGGCGCCTCTCAGCTCGGGGTGCGGCTCCTGAGGAGAGGACTCCGTGATGGCAACGCCTTTCGGGTGGCCGGCATGATCGAGCACACTCACCGAGCTGACGTAGACCAGGCGCCTGATTCCATGGCGCAGGCAAGCCGCCACAACATTCTTCGTTCCCCAGACCGTGCCACTTTCAAAGGACTCAGTGCCGCCGCGCATCCCGGCGCCGACGTGATACACCAGTTCCACTCCCTCCACCGCGCGCTCGACGGCCTCCGGATCGCCCAGGTCTCCGCGGACGACATGCACTCGTGGATTCCCTTCCAGACCGGCAACGGGACGGCGCGCCAGTACGCGAATCGATTCACCATTGCTGAGCAGCCGTGCGACCAATGCGCGCCCCAGAAATCCGCTCGCACCGGTGACCAGCGTTTTCGCGGGTGGGGGTGCGGCTGCTGCCTGCTCGAGCATCGCTCGCTTGTCGGCGGACGCTCCTCGCGTGGCGTGCTCGGCCCAGCGGACGATGCGCCGGCCCTCTTCCGCGGAAACCGGTGGCGCGGCTCCCTGGTGGAGCGCCTCATAGAACTTCGTCACCGACACACCAATGCCCGGTGAGGGCAGCAGCCTTCCAGTGGCGAATCGCACCACGTTGCCAGAAACTTTGAAGAACATGGACGCCGAGTTGGTGGACGCCATGACGATCCGCTGGACCATTTTCGGCCCAGGCAGCCGCTTGCGCACGGTGCAGATTTGCAGATAGCAATCTACGTGTATGACGCCGCCGGTGCCGTGGATGATCAGCTCGTTCTGGATCGGCCGCACGTTCCAAGAAAGATACATGTGGCCGGTTCCCCGATCGCATTGGATAGACCCATGCCATTCGTCGAAGGTCAGATACGGGTCCCGGCCGGTTGCGACATGGCGTACGTCCACAGCCTGGATGGCGCCGAGAAAGGTCTCCATCAACGACAGCCCGTGGACACCGATATCGAGAAACGGATACCCGCCTTCCCGGTAGTGAGCCGGCATCGCTCCGCCCGGGTAGGGAGGATAATCCGAGCTTCGCAGAAAGTCGACGGCCAGAACGTCGCCGCAGGCGCCTTGCCTCACCAGACGGAGCGCCTCCAGCACCACCGGGTCAAAGCGTGCGGAGTGGCTGACTGAGAGGATGCGGCCAGTCTCCTTTGCTGCGTCCATCATGCGGCCGCATTCGTCCGACGACGGGGCCATGGGCTTCTCGACAAGAACGTGGCACCCCATCTTCAGAGCCTGCACGGTCAGCGCGCAGTGGGAGGCGGGGGGAGTGAGGATATGGATTACATCCAGACGCTCGTGCCCGAGCTCGTCGAGACTCCGGTAGGCGCAGGCAATTCCCGCTTCTTTCGCTGCCTTGGTGGCGCGGTCGAGATTCGAATCGCACAGCGCGGCCACCTGCACGTAATCCAGCTTCTTCAGGGCTCGGAGATGGTGCTGGCTGACGTAGCCCGTTCCTACCAGCCCCACGCGGAGTTTTTTAGTCATGGGATCTGGTCAGTTCGAGGCGGCCCGTGAGCGCGACAACTGGATCCTTGAGCAGCCGGATGGCGTCGATAGCCAGATACATTTCCCAGCAGGATACGTAGAAGAACGGCCAACGCCTGAGGCCGCATTCGGCCTGGACTGCCTCGAAGAGCGCATCGAGTCCAACGGACAAAAGAGCCGATGAATTTCGTTCCTGCGTGCCATGGGTGAACAGCTTGATGAAAATGTCTTGGCCTACGCGCGGCGCACAGGCGAGCCACCGCCCGACCCGATAGCGCGACGGCAGATCGTAGCCGGCGATTTCGCCCTTCTCAATCCGTGGTACGAATCGCTCGGCCCACCGGATTCCCAGCGGGCCGGGGATCATCAGCAGGTCCTTCGCCAGGTCACCCGGTTGCAAGCGTTTCCCCCGATCGTACGATTTGGGCTTGGCCGGATCGTCCACAGCCCAGTAAATCTCATTGACCGTCCGCGCCTGCGCCGGCGAGTTACCGCAGGGCATCGTGAAGTCGGCATAGCAGCCCAATTCCTCGAGCAGGGTAATCTCGTTATTCAGCCCGCACCAGCGTCCGCCAGGAAGGGAATTATCCAGCGCCCAGTTGCCGTGAATGAAGCCGAACCGTATCTTGCCTTCGTGTTCGCGGAGAAGCCCGTGCTTGTGAAACAGCGTGTCCCGGAACCCGCTCATCCGGTCGACAAAATCCTGTTCGCCCTCCCCGTCGTGGTGGATGTGGATCTCCACGTCCCCAATTCCCGAGCGCGTCATATCCGCAAGAGCGTCGATCAGATGCGGACGGTACTCTTCCTGGGGATAGAAGAACGTGTACCTGGGAGGCCGTCCGGCCGAATCGCGGTAACGCTCAGTGATCGAGGGCCACTCGTGAGTCCAGAGCGCAACTCGTTCCGTTGCCGTTTTCTCGTCCGCATGGCCTACGAATGGTTCGTAATGGTCCGCAATGGCGAGCCACACCCGCATCGGGTCGGTGGCCGGCGAGGTCCATCGCGCAAACCTGTCCCGCAAATACCCTGGCAGCCAGAGCTCAGCGTGACGGGGAAGCTTCACTTGACCCCTCGCACGGGTCCAACCGCGACCTGACTCCTGGCCTTACCAGTGAGGGTGAAGCCGGATTTTCTGGCATCGTCGTAATACATCTGGACGGTTTCGCGCGAGTATTCCAAGAGATCTTTGCCCAGGAGACTCAGCTTCTTGAGAACATCCGGAATCGCGGTTATGATGTCGCAATCGATCGAGTCCGCTTGGATTAAGTTAAA
This sequence comes from Bryobacterales bacterium, assembly GCA_003166875.1. GTDB lineage: Bacteria > Acidobacteriota > Terriglobia > Bryobacterales > Bryobacteraceae > Palsa-89. The sequence continues at coordinate 10,354 of PMUN01000342.1, forward strand.
CAATTCGCGGGGGCTGGCCCAGATTAATTCCATTCCAGGATGCTGGTGAACCAGTTCCGCGGCGGCTTTCATCACGGGAACAGGATCACGGCCTGTGTCCGCAATACGGCCGGCGAACACGGAAACGCACGCAGGGGCTCCGCCATCCAACGCGTTCGCGGTGTCACGTACCTGGTCGAGCGCGAGCAGGGCGGTGATGTTTAGCTTGACGCCCCCCCGGCTTAGTTCGCGGGCGACGCCCAGGGCGCTCTCGCCTTTCGTGTTGGTGATAGGGATTTTGACATAAACGTTCTCGCCCCATCCGGCGATCTCGAGCGCCTGCTGATACATCTCATCCGGGTCGTCGGCGAAAACCTCGAAAGAAATAGGCCGGTCGCTGATCGAGCTCAGGATATCGAGGGCAAAGGCTTCGTAATCGCGAATCCCCGCCGCGCGCATGAGAGTGGGGTTGGTGGTGAATCCCTTGATCCAAGGGTTTCGGTAGAGCTCCAGCATGGCGGCCTTATCGGCGCCATCCGCAAAGAGTTTGACTTTGAAATCCGAAACGGAATGCGGCAGAAGCTCCTCCTTATTCATCCCTCGCGAGCTGATCCAATCCACGGCGTCGCGCAGCGAGGAAACACGGACCGACGGCTCCGTCGACGGACCCCGCTCGCTGTAGTTGTAGTCGATGAACACGGTCCTGCAGCCGGCGGCATTTCCCGCGTCGACATCCTTCCAGCGATCGCCGATCAGGAAGCTCCGCGACAAGTCGAGATCGTACTTTCGCTGGGCTTCGATCAGCAGCCCAGGCCGTGGCTTGCGGCATTGGCAATTGTCCGCCTCGTCGTGGAAACACACCAGTACATCGTCCACGGGCAACGCCGCCTGTAGTCTCCGATGCATCTCTTCAATCACCGCAATCGACTGCCTGCCACGTGCAACATCCGGCTGGTTCGTGACGACGATGAGCGCGAAACCCCTCCGCTTCAACTCTTCGAGACACGCTGCTCGATCCGGCGGAATAACGAACTCATCCACAGTCCTGGGGGCGCCCGGCTTACCGCCGGAGATGAGCGCCTGATTGAGGACGCCGTCCCGGTCCAGAAAGACTGCCCGTGCTCCTGGCTGAATCACCGCACGGACTCCCGATTCGTTTCCATCTGCTTGAGCGCGGGGTGCGAGACGAACAAGTGCCAGACGGTTCCCTGGAAAGCCTCGGCATGCGGCGTTACATGTCGGGCGTTGACCGTCGGAATCAGCACGCAGGCATCCGCCACCTGAGCGGTAAAACCGCCATCCCTGCCTACGATTCCGACAATGCTGCTGCCAATGTGACGCGCGTATTCCAGAGCCTTGACCAGGTTGGGGCTCACGTTCTTCTCCAGATTGCCGCCACCGACGGAGAACACCAGAAGCGTGTCCTCGGCCCGCAGCCTGCTGCCGGCCAGCCAGGCTTCGAAAACCGTGGCCCAACCATGGTCATTTGTGCGGGCGGTTAGCTCCGCTACGTTGTCGGTAGGCGCGTAGGCTTCCATGCCCGTGATCTTCCGAAAATCGTTCACGGCGTGTGACGCGTTGGCGGCGCTTCCCCCGACTCCCAGAATGAACAGCCGTCCTCCCCGCTGCCTGGTGTCCGCAAGTATGGCAACAGCGCGCTCGATTTCGCCGGTATCGAGGCCCTCTGCGATCTTTCGCACTTCCGCGAGATATTCCCGGACGAACGTCAAACCGCTGTTCGGGACGTCCGCTGGCTCAGATACGCTTGTAGCTCTCGAATTCCTTCCCATGATCCCACCTCGTAAAATCGTTCCTTGACTTCAAACCCCGCCAATGCGCGCCGCCGGATCAATTCTTGAAAAACAGCCGTCAGATCCGCGGCCTGTTCGCCCGCGGCGGAAAACACCGAAGCGTGGAAGGCACTGAGACCGTAGTCCACATACTCCATGCCCGCTGTCGGCGTTCTCTTGTCATACGCAGCAATCTGTCCGCCGGCGAACTCAACGTTGCTGATCTCCCACTGGTTGCGATTTCGAAATACGGTCATCAGCCCGGGCTGGCCGCTTCCGAGGAAAGCCCGCTCCACGGCCCGATAATCGCATGGCAGGTAGGAATCTCCATACAGGACCAGGAACTGCTCCCCCAACATGGGAAGAGCGTTTCTCACGGCTCCGGCGGTCCCGCGGAGATTCGGCCCGTCCGGAGAATAGGTAACGCGGAGACCGAAGCGGCATCCATCGCCGGCGAATTCCTGAATCATCTCTCCGAGATATCCCACGCACATTACGACGCGGTCTACCCCCGCGCTGCTCATCAAACGAAGCTGGTGCGCGATAAACGGCTCACCATTGACAGGGATCAGGGCCTTGGGTATGGTCTCGGTCGCGGGACGAAGCCGCGTGGCCAGACCGCCGCAGAGGATGGCGACAGGAAGCATGGGAATCAGGAGCGCGCCACCACGCGCGTGCCGTCAAAATCGAATCCAACCCGGATCTCGCGGAGGCCGGCTTCGGTCATCGCGCGGCGCAGGCGCGTCTTTTCCTCCGCGTAAAACATCAGAAAACCGCCGCCACCGGCGCCGATCAGCTTACCGCCCAATGCCCCGGATTTTAAGGCCAGACGGTAGTAGTCGTCGATGACGCCGTTGCTGATGTTCGGTGAACGCCGCTTCTTGTGCTCCCAGTGGACGTTCATCAGCCGCGCAAACTCATGCAGGTTGCCTGACTCGAGCGCCGCTTTGCTGTCATAGCCAAGTTGCTTGATGCAGTTCAGGTTGTCCAAAATCGCCTGCTCTTTGCTGCTGCTACGCACATGCTGGTCACGGAGAATCCCGGAGGCGCTTCGCGTAAAGCCGGTAAAGAACAGCATGAGGTTGTTTTCCAGATTGGAAAGCGTTTCCGGCGAAAGCTTCAGCTGCGCCGCGTCCACCTGTCCGTTGGCGTGAATTGTAAAGGCTGTGATGCCGCCAAAAACGGCAATATACGGGTCCTGCTTGCCAACCGGCTCCTCCAGCAGATCCATCTCGATGTGGCACGCCTGCTCCGCCAGGACCTCGGGCTGCACGCGATAGTTTCTCAGTTCATCGAGCGCCCGAAGAAGTGCGGTGGTGAAGCTCCCCGATGAACCCAGACCCGTCCCGGCAGGTATGTCCGACAGGCTGGCGATCTCAATGCGCCCGTCTATTCCAGCCAGCTTCAGGGCCTCTCTCACGATGGGGTGCTGCACCTCATCCCGCTTCCGGACCACTTCCATCTGCGAGTATTTCAAAATGATCTGGTCGGTGAAGGGTTCGTGAACGGTAATGTAAACGTACTTGTCGATGGCTGCCGCGAGCACGAACCCACCGTGGTCCTTGTAATAGGACGGCAGATCTGTCCCGCCCCCGCCCAGCGAAATCCTCAAAGGGCTGCGCGTCATGATCATGTCAATGGCTCGCGTTACAGAACTGCGGCAGTTTCGCGAGGGAATGCCGCAAATCCGTTTGCTTCAAAATTAGACCGGGGTAGAACTGCGTACGAGTGAACAGCCAAAGCTGTAGCTCCGCTCTTTCACTTACAGTAGTATTGCATATTACATACTTGGGATTAAAGCTGTTCGGGAAGTGACTGTATGCCATAATGAGCGGTTCATCGAAGACCATATTGAAAGACAGATGAGCACGACTCAACCGGAGTCATCGCGGCCGCCAGAACAACAACGAAGTCCATCGCTCAAGGCGTTCCTGAGCCGTTGGCAGTGGATTCTCGTGGCCGCTCTCTGCCTGCTGGCGTTTTCGATCCGCGTCTTCCCACGGTTCAATCTAGTATTTCAACCCGGCTTTGTGAACTTCCAGGAAACCGACGCATGGTACTTCGTGCGCATGTCGGAAAACCTGGTCCGACACTTCCCCTGGCGTGTCACGGTGGACCCCTACGTCGTTTTTGGCCACGTGCAGAATACCGTTACGCCGCCTCCTTTTTTTGATTGGCTGCTGGGATTGATTGCATGGCTCGCTGGCGCGGGCCACCCGTCGGAATCGCTCCTGCACGTGATCGCGGCCTGGTACCCCGCGGTCCTAGGCGTTTTCATCGTCGTGGCGGTCTTCATTTTGGCAAAGCTTGTATTTGAACTGCGCGCTGCTCTCGTAGCGGCGGCAATTGTCGCCACTTTGCCTGGGCATTTCCTTCGCGTATCGAGTCTGGGTTTCACCGATCACCACGTTATGGAGAGCCTTCTGGTGACACTGTTTTTCTATCTGTTGTTGCGCGCCATTCAGGCGCCTCACTCGATCGGTATTTCGCTTGCTGCTGGACTGACGTTGACGGCTTATCTGCTGACATTTCACGGGGGCGCATTCGTGGTTGGCATCGTGCTGGCTTGGGCGCTTTACGATCGAGTCCGGTCGTTTTGGCCGCGGGAAGAGCCTGCGCCATCGCTGCGCCCGCTGTACGTGGCTTTCCTGATAGCCCTAAGCATTTGCCCGTTATTCCATCGCCTGACATGGATGGATTACACCATCATTGCGCTCGGGCTCGGGAGTCTGGCGATGGGGGCTGTGGAATTGTGGGCAAAGTGGTGCCGGCGATTGGCACGCCCTCGTTTGCCATTCCTCGGCGGGTTGGTGGCCGCCGGGACGGTGTCCCTGACTCTCGCCGCGGTACTCGTGCCCGGCTTTCGTCATACCGCCAAGACCATCGCTTCGGCCCTGATGCCTTATTTGTTTGGAGTCTCGGGCGCGATTAACGAGCTTCAGCCGCTGGTATACGAGCAAGGTCGCTTTACACTCATGCCGGCATTGCACCAGTTCTATGGCGCGTATTTCTTGGCATTAATCGGATTGTTTCTGCTGGCCCCACCGGCGACACCATTCGCGGCGGAGTCCACTGCGAAACGCTCAGATCCCGGACGAGCCTTGATCTTTTTTTGGGGTCTTACAACGTTCGTCCTAGCGATGGGCCAGCTTCGAATGACTTACTATTTTGCGATCGCCGTGGCGCTTTTATCTGGCTACGTCGCGGACGGTTTGCTCGCCACCGGGCCGAAGACTGCATGGGTAACGGCATTTTGCTTGGTAATTCTTGTGTTCGCGCCCAACCTATACGCCGCCGTGAATGGCGATCCTTCCGACTCTATCGGAGTTTCCTCGGACTGGAAGGAGACGCTGGCGTGGATGCGTGCGTCCACGCCGGAGCCATTCGGAGACCCTGCTTTCTTCTACGCTCGATATCGCCGGGAACAGTACGGGCCAGCCTATCGGTATCCTCCCAGCGCCTATAGCGTGATGGCTTGGTGGGACTACGGTTACTGGATTGAGGATTTGGCGAGACGAATTCCCGTGACGAATCCAGCTCAGGCTAACGCCGAGGTTGCGGCCGATTTCTTTCTGTCACAGTCCGAGAAAGAAGCGATTCCACTGTTGGAGACCTGGCGCACGCGGTATGTGGTGGTCGATGAGCGGCTCCCCTTGTGGCCGGCTACTGGAGAACTGTTGCTCGGAGATTATCCGGCCTTCTTCGAGTACTCGCGTGCGCACCGGCGCGAAGACTATCTCATGCTGGCTTACGAGCCGGACGCCGAGGGCAAGCCCGCTCCCAAAGTGTTTTACCTTCCGGGCTACTATCGCAGCCTCGTGGTCCGGCTGTTTGTATTCGGAGGGCAAGCCGTGGACGGGCGAGGCGGGGCGACGATTCTGTTCCTCCGCCCGAAAACGCCGCCGCGCCCGGGATCGTATCAGGACGTAGTGGCAACCAAGCGATTCGATTCCGCACAGGAGGCCTTGGCGGCTGAAGCGGCTTGCCGGAAGGAAGGCTGTGTGTTAGTAGGCGACGATCCGATGGTCAGTTGCGTAGCGCTGGAGGCATTGCATCAATTCCGGCCCGTGTTCTCTTCGACGAGTTCGGTAATAGGATTTGGAAACGCCGGCCGCAAGGAAGTTCAGGTGTATGAATTCACCGGTGCGTCGCGGTGACTACTAACCGAACATTAGAACCAAAGTGGGACAAGAAAACGAAAGCACAGTTTTCCGAGATCATGCGCGAGATCGGCAGGAAGGGCGGCAAGGTCGGCGGCAAGAAGCCTTGAGACCATGACGCCAGAGGAACGTTCGGCGCGGGCTAAGAAATTATTCGTAGCGTCAACGAAATTCTTCGTAGTCTAGCTCGGAGAATTGTCACGATGATGTCGGGGTTGCCGCAACCGTCCCACCACGGCGTGATTCACGACAACTCCTCCATCGGCGGGCCGACGAAAAAGTCAAGAAGTCGAGATTGCGATGACAATCGGGCAAACCGATCTCGCAGTCTTTACATCTCCCAAGTGCTGACTAAGCCCCAAAAGCTGAAGGCGGAACTCTCGGATCATTTGTTGCAGCCGTCGAGCGTTCCCTTTCTGGCAAAATCATCCGCGTCTGATATGATTTCACGGTTCTCTTTTTTCGGCCCGCCGGGTTCGACGCCCAGGCTACGCCTAAAAAGCGATGATATAATTGCACCAAAGAGAATTGCTGCAATGGGGGTGCGGAGATGGAACCGGCGCACGTTCACGAAGACGGGCGCCCCTGCTTCACTGAAGAGGAACGGCAAGCTATCCGCCAGCAGTTGGAGCGGATGTTGGCGAATCCCCTGTTCAAATACAGCAAGCGTTATCCGAACCTCTTGCGCTTTGTGGTGGAAAGCACGCTGGAGGGTCGCACGGAGGAGTTGAAGGAACGCTCCCTGGGGGTAGCGGTCTTCGCGCGCGAACCGGATTACGACACGAATCTCGATCCGGTAGTGCGCACCACGGCGGGTGAGATCCGCAAGCGAATCGCGCAATATTATCACGAACATGGGCACGAAGCCGAAGTCCGCATCGATTTGTCGCCGCGATCCTATATCCCGGAATTCGAGATGCATGGCCCCGTCCAGTCCACCGCCGCACCGGCCCTCGAAGCGGCTCCGAGCACCAAGCCTGCTGCGGTACATCGATGGCCGTGGATAGCGATAGGGGCGTTGGCCGGGCTGTTGGTCGTGTTCGGCTTTTGGCTCGGGCCTTGGGGAAGGCGAAGCGATCTCGACCGTTTTTGGAAGCCGGTCCTCGATTCCTCAAATACCGTCCTGCTGTGCATGGGGCAACGCGAGTTTCTCGGATCGTCACCTGAACCCGGACAATCGTCGCTTACAGATCTGCCGAGCCCCTCCAACGGTCCGGTTACGCTTTTCCAGTTGTATTACATGGGCAGTCAAAATCTGTCTCTGTCGGACGTGACTACCATCGGCAGGCTTATCGGACTGCTGCAGAGCAAGGGCAAGGCATTCCGCATCCGCGGCCAACTTTCCACCGGTTTCGCCGACCTCCGGGATGGGCCGGTTGTACTGCTGGGCGGATTTGATAACGACTGGACCATGCGCCTGACAGGTCCGCTGCGCTTCAGCTTCGAGCGTGACCATGACACGTTTTGGATTAAAGACCGCCAGAATCCGTCCCGGAAGGATCGCTTCGTGAATTACCGGACACCGTACCTCAGTCTCACCGAGGACTACGCGCTCATATCCCGGACGTTGGATCCCACCACGGCCCGGATGGTCGTTGTCATCGGAGGACTCACCGGTTACGGCACCATGGCCGCTGGTGAATTTCTCACGGATCCCGGCTACCTCGAGGCCATGGCCAAAGGCGCCCCGCCGGGCTGGGAACGCAAGAATATCCAACTAGTCTTGGCGACGAAAGTCATTCACGGGGCCTCCGGGCCGCCTCGTATCGTGGATCGCTACTTCTGGTAGGACTAACCGCTTGAAAGGACCGCTCAGGCCGCACTGGCCGGCCTGAGCGGTATTGTAGCTAGAACATGAACTTCAGTCCGAGCTGAATCACCCGCGGATCGTATGCCGACGTGATCGCGCCGAAATTGCTGGAGCCATAGGTCGTGCTAATGCCGTTGAACTGCGTGTGGTTGAGCGTGTTGAACGTTTCCGCGCGGAATTCCAGGGTCGCTCCTTCCGGATTCCACCACTTGATGCCGGAGAAGTCTTTGAACAGGGACGTATCGAGGTTGGTCCGGCTCGGCCCTATCACGGCGTTCTTGGGCGAGGTGCCGAAATTGCAAAGCTGCGTTGCGCAAACCGCGGTATCATACGCGAACGACGACGTACTGAAGAACTGCGCCACGTCATTCGGATAGGTCACCGGGGAGGCCAGGTTCGGACGGTTGGTGTAATTGCTCATGCCCAGAGTCGCGGCGGACATGGTTACGTTTAAGGGAAGTCCCGATTCGGCGGTTACGATACCGGACAACACCCATCCGCCCAGCATCGTTTTAACCACCTTGCTGGACGCGTCTCTAAAGAACGGCAATTGATAGACATAGTTGGCGATGAAGATGTTGGTGCGGTTGTAAGTGCTTAAACCGTAGTCGTACGCACGATTGTACGGATTGGAAAGGGTCGACAGGTCGCCGCCACCGCCAGTGGCCGCCACGCTGCTCGTGTCATCATGGGCCTTCGAGTAGGTATAGGCAATTTGCAGGGTCAGCCCTTTGGTGGCTTGCATCCGCATCTGCGTCTGGAGCCCGTTATATTTCGAGTTCCCCGCGTTTTCGTACAGCAGGACGGAACCAAGGCCTGGGTAGGGCCGGATGGCATTGATGTTCAACGTGCCGGCCACCACTTGTGGGCCCAGCGGATTGTTGGGTAAAGGAGAGTTGATATCGACGGCGTCGTTTTCATGACGCCCGACATTGCCGACGTAGGAGGCTTGTACCACAGTCCCGCTCCATAGTTGATGTTGTACACCCACGCTCCACTGGTAGCTGGTCGGATTCTTATAGTCGGTCAGGCTAATACCCGTAATGCCAGGCGGCAGAATGGGGGCCACGGCAGCTGTTCCCGTGAGAACGCTGGTTGCCGGATTCGAAAGATATACGTTCGAGACGGTTGGAGCCTCGCTGAATGGAACGTTCGGACCCATGTTATAGACATCGTTGCCCTGCACGCGTTCGTACATGATTCCAAAGCCGCCGCGAATTACCGTCTTTCCGCCGCCGGTAGGATCGTAAGCGAATCCCAGCCGGGGGGCATAGTTGTTCCAATGGTTGTTCGTATTGTCAAGCGGTGTACCGTTCTGGCCGGAGACCGAGATGCCGTTGGTGTATAGCAACGAGTTGGAAAGAACTCCAACGCCGTGCGTCAGGCCAGGGCTGTTCGGTGAAATAATGCCGGTCGTTGGGTTAACGAAGCCGGCATCGGCCGGATTGTAAAGGCCGGGATAGAAGTTCGACAGCCGGCTGTTCTGTTCATACGTGTGCGGGATGCCCTCCCAGCGCATGCCCAGGTTCAGGGTCAGGTGGTTGCTGACGCGCCAGTTGTCCTGGAAGTACCCGGAATAGGAATTGTCAGCCCAGTGGCCGGAGTCCTGAACCGCGGTTTCGTTGTAGGAATTGGCATAGCCCAGCAGAAAATCGGCGAAGCCCACGCCCGTATAGGTGCCATTGAAGGTGTACTGGCCGTTAGTAAAACCGAACAGTTCCTGCTCCTTCAAAGCACGCATATACGACACGCCCATCTTGAAGTTATGGCGGCCTTTGTTCCAGGACAGGTCCTCGCGGATTTGGTAATCGTTAAAGGCGTTGGCCCACGGCGACGCGTTGCCGGTGGAAAAGGACGAGTTGATACCGCTGCCGCTGAAAGTGATGGCCGGCAGACGATTCTCGACGTTGGCCCCGAACAGAGTGGGCGGGTTAAAGTCGGTGGGCCGCTGGTAAATGCCCCCAATGCTGTTGTTGATGGTGTTTCCGTTGTAGGAGAAGGCCACTTCATTCACGACACTCGGGCTGATGCTGTAGGTGGCATGAACCACAGCGCTCTTGGTTGGATTGTTGAAGGTCGAGTGAATGCTGGGATATGTGTCACCGCTCCAAAGAGGGGTGCCTTCGCCTTGGGCGAGTTGCTCGGATGCAAAGTGCCCGAAAATCCAGAGCTTATCGGTAACATGCTCGTCGATACGAACTATCTGTTCGCCCACATTGGTCGGCGTGTTATTGCCGCCGATAAAGGTCGGGTTCGTGGCCGTCCCCGAGTTTTGCGCGTTCAGCGCGCCGGTTGCGAGAAACGCTTGCGCAGCGGGGCTGATCAACGCGGTGGGAATGGTGTTGTTCGGGAAGGGCTGTCCCGGTGTCAGACCCAGCGCGGTGTAACGCGCGAGCTCCGTCGCATTCAACTGGCTGGCTTTGGGAACCTTAATTATTGTGGTGGAGGGAAAGGCCCCACTCTCCATGGCTGATGTAGGGGTCGGCGTATTGAAGCTCCCGCCCTGAACCATCTTCCGCCATTCCTGGTTATAGAAGAAAAAGGTTTTGTTACGGTCCTTGTTGTAATGCGGGAGTATTACTGGTCCGCCGAGATTGAATCCGTAGACGTTATACCGCAGTTCGGGCGTGGTGCCGTTGGGGACCGAATTGGTGAAGAAGTTGGCAGCATCCAGGGCATCATTACGGAAGAATTCCCACATTCCGCCATGAAAGTCCCGCGTGCCGGACTTGAATACCATCGACAGCGTGGCGCCGGAACCTAAGCCGTAGTCCGCTGAGTAATTGGAGGTTAGGACGCGAAATTCGGCTATCGCGTCGAGCGACGGCATGAGTTCGAACTTGCCGCCCGAGCCGCGGTCGTAGTCTTCGCCGCCATCCACCATAAACAGGTTGTGATCGGGACGCGAGCCGTTGAAACTGATAATGGCGCTGCTGCCCTGTGCGCTGGGCCCGTTAAAAGCAGGCAAAGCGGAGGCCGCGCCCGGGGTGAGCGTAGCCAACTCATACAGGTTGCGGCCGTTCATTGAGAGATTCAAGACCTGCGTGCCAGTAACTACGTCGCTAATTTCACCGGAGTCGGCCTGGACGTTGATAGCGGTCGCTTCGACGTTGACGCTCTCTTTAGTCTCGCCGACTTGAAGCGCGATATCAACGCGAGCGCGATCGCCGACGTTGAGGATGAGGTCTTTTTGTTCAAACTTCTTGAAGCCGGAAATCTCGGCCGCGACGGTGTATTTTCCAACGCCAAGCGCGTTGGCGACGAATTGGCCAGCCTCGTTGCTGACGTTCCGGAGAATCTGGCCGGTTGCGGAGTTCGTTATCGTAATTTTAACGCCAGGAACGGCAGCCCCTGACGGGTCTGTAACCGTTCCGACAATGGTTGCATCTTGCGCCATAGCCGGCAATACAAGGGCCAGAGCTAGAACGAAGAGTAGCGCTAACTGACGTGGTTTGACGTAATTCACTTTTCCCTCCTTGAATGAATGCGGGTAATTTAATCGACCCGTGATGCTGAACTGAAGCTATCGTATTATAAGAGTCCTACTTGGTTTTTATTAGTGGATTACGGTAACATACTGTATATTCGTTGTGTTTTCAATGGATTATTGAGCCTGTCACGCAGCGATCCATGCCGTTCAATTTGTTAAGTTTTTCGAGATCAGGGCGTTGCTCGGTGTGATCTTAACCGTTACACCGAGTTTACTGGCCGCTTGAGATTGTTTCAATGTATGTTGGGCGATGCTGGGAATAGACTGTGTGACGGCCATGGTGGCACATTTTGCTCCTTTTGTGCTGTCGCTGAAACTGGGCACCTAGGGGGCTGTCGGCGAAAGAATCCCAGGCGTTCACGAGTAGCGCACGCACCCTTGCGTGCCGCGTCGCCACNNTTCAGCAACGACAGCCTACTAGTACGTGTTCCCAAGTGTGGATGACGGCCAGTAACTTCCGAGATCAAACTGCCGAGCGGGCTCGATCACACTTTTGCGGCGCGCGGGGGATGTAAGGGGAGTACACTGAAGCGAATGCAATTGCGCGGACAATCTCGCGCCGCAGAGCTTTCGAGCCGCGGGTTTGTCACGGGTAGCCCCGCGCTTACGGCCAGCATAGCGGGCCTCGCCGTGGCCGTGCTCTGGTTGGCCGCCGCGCCTCCAGTCGCCGAGAGCCCCATCCGATTCGATTACCGGCCGATCGATTTCAAGCTGGAGAGTTGTGAAACGCCCGATCGCCACGCGCCGGAAACCATGGCGGGCGGCGTGGCCATCTTCGACTACAACAACGACGGCAAGCTGGACATCTTTTTCACCAATGGGGCCGACATCAAAACGCTTCAGAAGAACTCCGGGAAGTACTCGAACCGCCTCTTCGAAAATGATGGTACGGGCCACTTCCAGGACGTTACCGCCCGAGCCGGCTTGACCGGGACCGGCTACGATACCGGCGTCGCTATCGGCGACTACGACAACGACGGGCACGAGGACATATTCGTCGGCGGCGTGTATCACAACACGCTGTATCACAACAATGGAGACGGCACGTTTACCGACGTGACCGCGAAGGCCGGCCTGGCCNNCAAAACCCGACCCCCAGTACGGCCCGCTTTGGTCAGTGGGCGGCGCGTGGGTGGATGTCAACAATGATGGCCTTCTGGATCTGCTGGTTGTGAATTACCTCCAGTGGGACGGCAACAAGGAGCCGGTGTGCCTGGATAACGGCCACAAAGAATACTGTCACCCGAAGTTTTACGGCAAGACACCCAACCAGTTATTTCTAAACAACGGCGATGGCACATTCACGGACGTCTCGGCATCTTCCGGTTTGCGGGCGCATCCGGGCAAAGGGATGGGCGTGGGAGTGGCGGACTACAGCTTGGAAGGACGGATGGACTTCTTCATCGCCAACGACAAGCTGTTCAATTCTTTGTTTCACAACCAAGGCGGTGGAAAATTCGAGGAAGTGGCGTTCGACGCCAATGTGGCGTTGCGGGAGAATGGTACCTACATCTCCGGCATGGGCGTGGATTTCCGGGATCTCGACAACGACGGTTATCCCGATATCTGCCTGGCAGCCCTGGACAACGAAACTTTCCCCATTTACAGGAATACCGGCAAAGGAGACTTCGTCGAAGTAACTACGCAGAGTAAGATGGGCCAATTGAGTGCTGCTATGTCCGGCTACTCACCGATGATCGCTGACTTCGATAACGACGGATGGAAGGACATCTTTGTCTCGCGAGGCCATGTGCAATCGTTGCTGGCATCGTCCCACTTGCTGGTGGCGCAGAATAACACGGTATTTCGCAATCTAGGCGGCATGCAGTTTGCCGCCTTAACCGCAGAAGCCGGGTTCGCGGAGTTGGCGCCCTCGCGGCACCGCGGCTCAGCCATGGGCGACCTCGACGGTGACGGACGCCTGGATATTGTGGTGAGCGCGCTCAGCGCACCCGCTGAAATCTGGATGAACCGAACCGCAGGCTCGAACCATTGGCTGGAGCTCAAGCTGGAAGGCACCAAGAGTAATCGCGATGCCATTGGAGCGCGCATCAAGATCGTCACTAAGAGCGGCCCGCAATACAATCACGTCTCGACGGCGGTGGGTTACGCCTCCTCCAGCGCCGGCCCGGTGCATTTCGGACTCGGCCACAACACGTCGGTGGACCTGGTGGAGATTCGTTGGCCATCGGGCCTCATCCAGGAACTTAAAGATGTGCCAGGCGATCAGATCTTGAGAGTGAAAGAGCCGCCGCAATAACACTGTGCTATACAATCCTGTGCTCTACAATGTGGCTGAGTGCGGATGATCGGGCGGTTTTTGATTGTGGCAGGCATCGGCGTAGGGATGTTGCTCCTCGCCGCGGAATTTGCTGGATCGCGCCCCGGCGGTAACTCCACGCCGCGTTTTGATGACATCACCAAGCAGGCCGGCGTCACCTTCGTCCATCTGAAAGGGAACCAGGGCGTCGCCAATATCATGGACGAAGCTGGCCCGGGAGTCTGCGTGTTCGACTTCGATGGAGACGGCTGGCCGGATATCTACTTCGTCAGCGCCCGCGATCTCTACGGCCGGGGTATCGCGGCCCGCAACGCCCTGTACCGGAACAATGGCGACGGCACGTTCACGGACGTGACCGACAAAGCCGGCGTGCCGGGTACCGGATATGGCCTGGGCTGCACGGTCGGCGACTACGACAACGATGGCTATCCCGATCTGTACGTCACGCAGTACGGCAAAAACGTGCTGTATCACAACAACGGGAACGGCACCTTCAGTGACGTCACCGCGAAGGCGCACGTGGACGGCGCCGACTTTGGCACACGGCTGCACACCGGCGCAACCTTTTTCGACTATGACCGCGATGGGAATCTCGATTTGTATACCGGCGGCTACGTGGACTTCGGCCCGGAGGTGAAGCAGACCTGTACTATCGCCGGCGCGGAATCGAGCTGCCCGCCCAGTGAGTATCGCGGCAGCCCGGACGTGCTGTATCACAACAACGGCGATGGCACATTTACGAACGTCACCAAGGCTGCGAAGATCTATCAGCCCAACGGCAAGAATCTATCGGTGCTCGCATCCGACTACGATAACGACGGCTGGGCCGATCTGTTTGTCGCCAACGATGGGATGGAGATGTACCTTTATCACAACAATCACGACGGCACCTTCACCGAGTCCGGCCTCGCGGCGGGCGTGGGATTGACCGAGGACGGCGGCGGCATGGCGGCCATGTGCTTGTCGGTGGGCGACTACGATAACGACGGGTTACTGGATCTGTATGTTTCCGATTTTCAGGACATACCGCACCATCTGTGGCGCAATCACGGCGAAGGGTCGTTCGAGGAAGTCGGCCGCAAGGCGGGCATCGCCAACATCACCGCGCGCTTCCTCAGCTTCGGAGGGGGCTTCACCGACTTCGACAACGACGGTTGGGTGGACCTATTTATCGCTAACGGGCACGTCTATCAGGGCGTGGAGAATTCGACCGTGAAGGGTCATTACAAGCAGATCAATCTGCTGTTTCACAACAATCGCAACGGCACGTTTACCGACGTAACTGCGCAGGCGCAGGCCCACGGGACCGGTTTTTCAGTGCCCCACCTGGGGCGCGGCGCGGCTTTCGGCGACCTATTCAACGACGGCCACGAGGATATTGTGGTGGGCAATAACGATGACCCGCCGTCGATCTTGCGAAACCGCAGCGGGGGAACTAATCACTTCGTGAGTTTCAAGCTGGTGGGCACACGTAGCAATCGCGACGCCCTGGGCGCGCGCATCCGTGTGAAGGCGGGCGGCGTTTCCGAGATCCGCGAGATTGCCGGCGCCGGCAGCTATCTTTCCACCAGCGATACCCGCGCGCACTTCGGCCTGGGACAGAGCACGCAAATAGATAGCATCGAAGTGAGCTGGCCGAGCGGCATCCGCCAGGAGTTCCATAATGTCAAGGCTGACCAATTCTACGTAATCGAAGAGGGAAAGCCGGCGGTTCGGACGCAGGTCATCGCACGGCGCCCGGCGCGCAGGTAGGATGTGCGTGCACTATGGCCGGCCTATTTATCCGGCTGCAGCGTGGGTGCGTGACCGGTCACCTTCTGCAGGTTATCCTCGTTTTTCTGCTCGCGCAATTGGTGGACAATGGCCAATTCGGCCTTGGATTCGGCGGGTTTACCCGCTTCCTTGTACACACGCGCCAGACGGAAATGGGCGTCGGTCTTGGAACCATCCAGCCGTATGGCTTCCTGGAGCGCCCGAGTGGCGCGGGCGTACAGTTTTGCCTGCTCAAAGAAGATTCCGAGATCGAGATGCGCGATGCGGACGCTCCGGTCGAGAGAGACCGCCTTGTCGAGAAGCGGCTTCGCCTTCTGAAAATCGTTGCGGCGAATCAGCACGTCGGCTAGCCAGGCCCACGCCTGCGCATTGGCTGGGTCGTGATCCAGTTCCAGACGGAATTCGCGTTCGGCCTCCTTGTCTTTTTGCTGCGTCCAGTAGATATACCCGATGGCGAAATGCACGTTGGGCTGAGTGGGCGATTTCGCGATGGCAGCCTGCAGTTCCAGGATGGCTTCCTCCGGGCGCGAGAGACCATCCAATGCCTCTGCCATGAGCACATGCGTGGAGGCATCATCGGGGTTGTGCCGCTCCAGCCACTGATACTCCGGCAACGAACGCTCGTACTGCGAGGACGACAATAGGCTCTGCGCGAAGTAATAGTGCAGCTGCGCGTTCTCCGGGTCGGCGGCAAGCGCAATCTCCAGGCTCGTGGCGGCCTCTGCGAACATGCGGCCGCCGTAGTAGCTCATGCCCAGCAGGGTGGGTGCCTGCGTATTTTGGGGGTCGAGTTTCAGCACCGTCTGGAAGCGCTCCACCGCTTCGCGAAAACGCCCGCTCTTGAACTCGGCCAAGCCGAGGTTGAGCTGGATTTGCGGAATATTCGGGTCAATTGCCAGGATCTTGCGGTAACAGACTGCCGCGGCGTCGTACTGCTCGGCGTGGGAGAGCGCGAGCCCCGTGCTCGCCAGGGCGTTGATGTCTTTGGGCGTCGTAGCCGGCAGGTGATCGCAGGCGCCAGGCTGCGCGTTCAGACACGCGGCCAAGAACAGGAATGAGATCGCTGCATAAATTCGCATCTTTATCCTCTGTCTCTGCGGGCTGCCGCTGAACATCCCGGCTCGATACTGCACGCCACACTCCATCGCTACCAGCATAGATCAGCCGTACAGGAACGGCGCCTGGAGCATTCGCTGGCACGGCGTAAGATCCTCTTCAATCGCCGCCGGAGGATCTCTACCGCAAGCTCTTCATCGTAACCGTCAACATCCCGACGTACCAAGTGTGGTGATGCGCCAATATCGCCTTCGTGCAGCGCCTTTCTCGACGACTGCCTTCTAATATAAACCCATTAGAATTCAACGACATACCTAACGGAGGACGAATTGCTACGCCAGCTATCAGTCAGGGAATCGGCAGATGAGTGTACGGGTGGGAAAAATCGAGTTTGGCGGTGCGGACTTTGTTGTAATCGCAGGCCCGTGCGCGGTTGAGTCAGAACGGCAAATCCTCCGGACCGCCGAAGCTGTAGCTGAAGCTGGCGCGAAAATGCTCAGGGGTGGGTCATTTAAACCAAGGACCTCGCCTTACGCGTTTCAGGGGCTCGGCGCCGAGGGCCTAAAACTATTAGCCCGTGCGGGCCGGGAAACCGGATTGCCGGTGGTGACCGAAGTCATGTCGGACATGCAGGTCGACTTGGTCGCCGAGTACGCCGACATGCTCCAAATCGGTTCGCGCAGCATGGGGAACGAGGCATTGCTTGCCGCGGCAGCCGCTTCCGGCAGACCTATCCTACTCAAACGCGGCATGTCGGCGACCGTCGAAGAGATGGCCGAGGCCGCCGAATCGATGCGCCAACACGGAAACCCACGAATTGTCTTATGCGAGCGCGGCATCCGGACCTTCGGAACGGCCACGCGCAATACCTGCGATATCGTGGCGGTTCCCCTGCTCCAGCGTCTAACTGGGCTACCTGTCATCGTTGATCCGAGTCACGCCACGGGAATTCGCGACCTCATCTCTCCAGTCGCCCGCGCCGCAGTCGCCATAGGCGCCGACGGCCTCATCATCGAGGTTCATCCCGACCCGGATCGTGCGCTTAGCGACGGCGAGCAGTCACTCACCTTCCAGCAATTTCGCGA
>PMUN01000342.1:27825-52097 GCA_003166875.1 Bryobacterales bacterium
TGCGACGGCCGATGCGAACATCTCCTTTGACGGCGCGCGCGTGCTGTTCTCCGGCCGGCGCACACGTTCCACGCCCTGGCAGATTTGGGAACTGCCGCTGCTCCGCGGCGCCCCGCGTCAAATCACCTCGGGCGACACAGATTGCATACGTCCGTTTTATCTCCCCGAAGATCGCATCGTGTACACGCGCGTGGAGCCTCGGGAGTCGTTCATTGAAACGGCATCGCTCGTCGATGGCAAAACGAAGCGCCTGTCCTTCGTGCCCAACCGCTATCTCACCGACGACGTTCTCCGTGACGGCCGTATTCTGTTCGAAGCAGGCACGGCCAAACGCGAGCTATACACCGTGTATCCCGACGGAACGGGCGTCGAGGCTGTCCGTTGCGATCATGGTCCCGATCGCGGCAACGGCCGCCAGCTATCTTCGGGCGATTTGATTTTCGATCTCGGAGCCGGCGGACTCGCGCGCTTCACCTCAGCTCTTGCCGAACAGGTTGCCGATGCGCCCCAGCTTTCCGGTCCGATCGCCGAGGTCTCACCCGGCACCTGGATCGTCTCCGAGCGCGCCGCTTCCGGCTATTTCGGCCTGTATGTTTGGGACACTGCCCGGAAGCGCCTCACACCTCTCGACACTCCCCAAAACGCCAACTCCGTAGATCCCGTGATCGTCGCCACGCGAGCCGCCCCAACACGCTTCCCCTCAGGCCTGGTCCCAACGCGCACCACGGGCAATCTTCTGTGCCTGAACGCCCACGTCTCGCGTACTCCGCTGCCTGAGACGCCGCTCCACACAGTCCGAGTGTACACCGAGGACAATCGCGAATCCCAGCAGCTTCTGGGCGAAACAGCCATCGAACCCGATGGGTCATTCTTCATCGAAGTTCCCGCCGACAAGCCCATCCGCATGGAACTCCTGGACGCCGCTGGCCGCACCATTCGCGCCCAGCACGACTGGTTCTGGATGCGCCCGAGTGAACAGAGAATCTGCGTGGGCTGCCACGCCGGCCCCGAGCACGCGCCGGACAACAAAGTGCCCGGCATTCTCCTAAAGACCACCACACCGGTGAAAATGCTGGAGGCGAAATGAAGCCAATCCTTTTCCTGTTTGCAGGCCTCGCGTTGATGGCAGCCGACCGGGCATCGGCTTCAAAGCGGCCGCCGGCCGCTCCACCACCGATCCGTTTTGAAGACGTGACAGCGCAGTCCGGCGTCCGTTTCACGCATTCCTTCGGCGCGGAACAACTCGGATCGCTCGTGGAATCCACCGGCGCGGGCTGCGTCTGGTTCGACTACAACAATGACGGCAAGCCGGATCTCTACGTCGTGAGCGGACGCCCGCTTGAGGCCGGCATGCATCCTTATCCGCTGCGAAAGCCGCCCGCGACGGCGCCCCACAATCACCTCTATCGCAACAACGGCGACGGCACCTTCACCGACGTCACCGATCAGGCGGGCGTAGCCGGCGACGGCTTTTCATTCTCCGCGATCGCAGCCGACTTCGACAACGACGGCTACACCGATCTGCTGGTCACCTCCTACGGTCACGTAACGCTCTATCGCAACCGCGGCGACGGAACGTTCGAAGACGTCACGGCCAAGGCCGGCCTCAACGTGAAAGGTTGGGCCATCGGCGCCGCCTGGCTGGACTACGATCGCGACGGCTGCTTGGATCTCTTCATCGGACGCTACGTGAAGTTCGATCCCGCCTATCGCGCCTTTTATCCCGCCGACAACTATCCCGGTCCGCTGGATTACCAGGCCGATTCGAATCTCCTTTTCCACAACAACTGTCATGGCGGGTTCGAAGATGTGAGCGAGAAGGCCGGCATCGCAGCGTTCAAGGGCCGCACCATGGGAGTTACCGCGGCCGATTTCGATGGCGACGGCTACCCCGACATCTACGTCGCAAACGACAAGACCGAGAATTTCCTATTCCACAACAAGCGCGATGGAACGTTCGAAGAAATCGCCGTCGAAGCTGGAGCGGCCTTCGGACAAAACGGCGAATCGACATCGGCTATGGGGCCGGTCTTCGCCGATCTTGAAAACAACGGACAGCCCTATCTGTGGGTCACGGATTCGAAATACAATCGTCTGCTCAAATACACCGGACAACTGCCGTTCACCGACGTCACGCAACAGGCCGGAATCGCGCAGTACAACGCCCAATACACGAGCTGGGGAACCGGCATTTACGATTTCGGCAATGACGGTTTCAAGGACATCTTTATCACGCATGGCGGCTTGATTCACCTCATCCCGCAGGAACATTCCCTGTTCCGGAATCTCGGTGGCGGCAAATTTGAAGACGTCTCCACCACCGCCGGTCCATTCTTCGACACCAAGACCGTTGGCCGCGGCGCCTGCTTTGCCGACTACGCGAACGACGGCCGCATGGGAGCCTTTCTGGTGAACCTCGGCGCGCCCGGTGTACTGCTCCGCAACGTGACCGCGCCCTTAGGCCACTGGTTGGAGGTCCGGCTCATCGGAACAAAAAGCAATCGCGACGGCATCGGTGCGGTGGTCGAAGTGAGCGCGGGAGGCGCCCAGCAGCGCTCAGAGCGCGTCGCCGGTTCGGGCTATCTGAGTCAGGACGATTGGCGCCTGCATTTCGGACTCGGCGCAAGCACGAAAGCCGACAAAGTCACCGTCGCGTGGCCGAGTGGCAAGCGGCAATCGATCGAGAACGTCGCCGCCAATCAGGTTCTAACGATCCGGGAGCAATGATGCTGCGCCTTGCACTTCTCGCCGTGGGCTTCGCGATGGCCGCGATGCCGCAATATCCAAGCCCCGTCGACCTGCGCGTCTCGCCGGACGCGAGGCGCCTCTACATCGTCTGCCAGGGGACCGACGAACTGGTGGTCGCCGATACGAAGTCGAAATCGATAGTGGGCCGCGTAAAAGTCGGCCACGTTCCCCGAGGCATCGCAATAACGAATGATGGCCAGCGCGTCTACGTCACGAATTCCTGGGGTGACACGGTAACTGAAGTCGACACCGCCACGCTACGAGCTCTCCGAACGCTGCCCGCGGGCTTCGAACCCTCGGGCGCGGCACTGGACGCTCGCGGCGCATTTCTCTACGTCGCAAATCGAATCAGCAACGACATCAGCGTCATCGATCTCGCCACCGGCGCCGTGCTGAAACGCCTGGTCGCGGCCCGCGGAGCGAGCTACATCGTTGCCTCGCCCGCGAACTCGCACGGCTTCGCAACCCACATCTACGCCACTCACATCTACCCAAAGATCGGCAAACATCGTGCGCCGCCCGAATCCGAAATCATGGAAATCGACGCCACCCGCCAGGTCGTCAGCACCCGGCTGCCGCTCGACAACGTCGCCGGAGTCTTCCATGTCGCCATATCGCAAGATGGCCGCCTCGGAATTGCAACGATGTTACGTCCGAAAAACCTGGTGCCTCTGGCTCACGTCGAGCATGGCTGGGCATTCGGCGATTCCATCGCCGTCTTCGGCGAAGACATCGGCGGTGTGGTCCAGCTCCCGCTCGACGAACTGGAGCGCTACTTCTCGCTCCCCTTCGGCGTCGCCATCGCGCCGGACAAATCGAAAGCATATCTCTCGGCGAGCGGTTCCAACGAGGTCGCGATCCTGGACCTCAACCGTGTAATCGCCGCCGCCCGCTCACCTCGCCGCAACGATTTCATCAACGATCTGTCCGTCTCGGGTACCTACGTCCTGGCTCACATCCCGGTCGGACGAAATCCGAGAGGCATCGCACTCTCAGGGGACGGCCGCATTCTCTACGTTGCCAACCGTCTCGACGACACGGTCTCTGTCATCGATACCACCGCGCGCAAAGTCACCGGCACGATCGCGCTTGGTGGAACCGAAATCCTCACGAGGGAGCGCCGCGGCGAGCGGCTGTTCTACTCTTCGAAATACGCCTTTCAAGGACAATTCGGCTGCGCAAGCTGCCACCTCGATTCCACCATCGACGGCCTTCATTGGGACCTCGAGCCCGACGGTTTCGGCCAAGACATCGTGGACAATCGCGCGCTCGAAGACGTCGGCGAAACGCCTCCGTATAAGTGGAATGGCAGCAATCCCGACTTGCAGACGGAGTGCGGCCCGCGTACCGAGCGCTTCTTCTTCCGATCCGCGGGCTTTGCCGGCCAGGACCTCGAAGACCTCGTAAGTTACATCAAATCCATCCCGCTCCGGCCCAATCGTTATCGTCTCGCGAACGGGGAACTGACACCCGCGCAAGAGCGCGGCAAGGCCATCTTCGAGCGCGACAAACGCAAAGACGGCTCGCCGATCGACGATACACAGCGCTGCGCGTTCTGCCACTCGGGCAAATACTACACCAACCAGGCCACCTTCGATGTCGGTACCGGTAAGCCCACCGATCGCTCGCCGCTTTTGGACGTGCCGCAACTTACCAACGTCGCTCTCACCGCGCCGTACATGCACGACGGCGCAGCGCGCACGCTCGAAGAAATCTGGACTGTCTTCAATCCTAAAGACACCCACGGAGTCACCAACGATTTGGCGAAGGATGAGCTGAACGACCTCATCGAGTTCCTGAAAACGATATGAGAATTGCAATCATCGCATGTTGGCTTGTTCCCTTCGCCGCGGCTCAGCAGATGCCGCGCTACCGCTGGGAAAACTTCAGCACTGCGAACGGCCTGCCGAATGACCGCGTCTACAGCGTTGCCGTCGACGGCGATCGCATCTGGGCCGGAACCGACAATGGCCTCGCGCTGTATGAGAAAGGTAAGTGGCACACCTTCACCACCGCCGACGGGTTGGCCCATCGAGCCGTGCTTTCCCTCAGCCTCGACAAGCGTACGCATGACCTTTGGATCGCCACCATGGGCGGTCTGAGCCGCTACTCGGCCGGGCGCATCGATACCTTCACCCAACTCTCGAGCGGGCTCGCGAACGACGTGGTCTATGGCGTCACCGTGCAGGGCGATTACGTCTGGGTTGCGACGGCCGCCGGGGCCAGCCGGCTGGACACCCGTACTAGCCAGTGGAGTCTGTTCAACGAGCGCAACACGCCGATGTACGAAATCTGGACCTACGCCGTGAGCGCCGCCGAAGACAAAGTCTACTACGCGGTGTGGGGCGGCGGCGTCCTTGAATACGACGTCAAAACGGAGCGCTGGAAGGACTATAACGACCCGGACGGCGAGAACGAAATCGTCCTCTTCAAAGACCAGGGCCTGATTCACGAAATCACGACCTCGGTGAGCTACGTCAACAAAATCCTGTGGGTCGCGACGTACTTTGGCGCCAGCCGCTACGACGGCCGCAACTGGCGCAATTTTCTCGATAAGGACAGCGGCCTGCCCAGCAATTTTCTCAATCAGGTGAAAACGCTGGACGGCACGCGAACCTGGTTTGCGACCGACAAGGGTCTGGCGTATTTCGACGGAGTCAATTGGGCTGTCTACCGGCCCACGCTCGACACGCATCAGCCCGAGATGCTGGTTCGCGACGAAAAAGGCAATCTGCGGCGGGTACCGGTTGACACCGCGCCGGCGCACAACTATGTATTCGGCGTCGACTTTCAGGGCGACGACGTATGGGTGGCCACAGCAAAAGGTTTGAGCCACGGGATTCTAATTCACGAGGAGATCACACAAAAATGACGATTACAGAAGCACTCGAACAGGCCGCAGGAGCGAAGCACGTTGAGCGGCGCGCGATCAGCGCACCCAACGTGCTGAATGAAGCCTTCGACTATGCGCGCCCGAGCTCGTTCTCGCGCGGGCTGCGCATCGACCTGAATGGTCTGGCCATTCTGCTCATCTCTGGTACGGCCAGCATCGACGAAAACGGCCGCTCAGTTCACATCGGCGATTTCCGCGCGCAGTGCCGCCGTACGTATCTCAACATCACGGAGCTGCTCGAGGCCGAAGGAGCCACCTGGAAGGACATCGTGCGGACTACCTGCTACCTGCGCGACATCGAACGCGACTATGCGGCTTTCAACGAAGAGCGCACCGCGTTTTTCAAAGAGCAGGGGCTCGATCCGCTGCCCGCCTCTACCGGCATTCAGGCAATTCTGTGCCGCCCCGAATTGCTGGTGGAGATGGAAGCCATCGCGATGTTCATTCCCGCGGAGCGTTAACGGCGATGCTCTCGCGGTTTGCGATCGTGCTGCTGTTGTTGCCCAGGGCGCCCGCACTCGCGCAGTGCCCCAGCGCAACGAATCCGCCCGCGCCTGGGAGCCGCACGCTCTCGCCCTACGCCAATGAGCCCGAGGATCTGCGCCCGTTCTCCAAATTCACCGAACCCTACTACCAGCACTACACGAAGACTCCGGAATACAACGGAGCGGCGCGCGACGTGGCGACGGTGAGGCCGGAGGATGTCGCGGATGTGCCGATTGCTTTCCTCGGGCCGATCGCGGACCACAAGGATCAGGCGCTCGGACAGGCCATGCTTCACGGCGCCCAAATGGCCATCGACGAGGCCAATGCGCGCGGCGGCTTTTGCGGCAAACCATTCCGCCTCGTCATCCACAACGACGGCGCGTTGTGGGGCGCTTCGTCGAACGAGATCGTCAAAATGGTCTACCAGGACAAGGCCTGGGCCATGCTCGGCTCCATCAGCGGCGATTCCACACACATCGCGCTCCGCGTATCGCTGCGCGCCGAGCTGCCGATCGTCAATAGCGCCGCCACCGATCCGACCATTCCAGAGACCGTCATTCCTTGGATTCTCACCACGATTCAAGACGACCGCGTGCAGAGCTTCACCCTCGCGCGCCGCATCTACACCGATCTCGGCCTGAAGCGTATCGCGCTGTTGCGCGTCAACGAGCGCTATGGACGGTTCGGAGTCGCCAAGTTTCGCGATGCATCGCGCCGGCTCGGCCATCCGCTGATCATCGAACAGAAGTTCATGCCCGGCGACATGGACTTCACGCGCCAGCTGAAAGTGATCGACGATTCGCGCGTGGATGGAATCGTCCTGTGGTCCGACGCCGCGCCCGCCGGCATGATCCTCAAAC
Organism: Bryobacterales bacterium; assembly: GCA_003166875.1. Taxonomy (GTDB): domain Bacteria; phylum Acidobacteriota; class Terriglobia; order Bryobacterales; family Bryobacteraceae; genus Palsa-89. Next base: position 34,813 of record PMUN01000342.1, read on the forward strand.
AGATGCGCGGCCTCGGGATGAAGCAACCCGTCTTCGGTAGCGCGCGCGTAGTCGGTGATGAACTATTCCGAATCGCCGGCATAGCGGCCGAAGGGCTGGAAGTGGTGTATCCGTACGATCCGAATCGGGACGACCCGGCCTGGGTTGGTTTCAATCAGCGACTGCGGGCGAAGTACAACGCACCCTCCGATGCCTTCTCAGCTCTAGCGTTCGACACTATGAGCCTCCTCGTCGATCAAATCTGCCGTGTAGGCCTCAACCGGGGCCTGATCCGCGACGCTCTGTATTCCGTGGAGCGTTACAAAGGCGTCACAGGCGAGATGACTTTCGATCCCAACGCCAAAAACATCGCACCGCTATTTCTTGGCAAAGTGAAAGACGGCAAGATCACTTACCGGCGTTATTCCATGACCAAACCATACGCGACCGTCCGCGAGCACGGCGCGGAGTACCACGGCCCGCCCATCGCCGATGCCTCCGGTTCCGGCTCCACAATCGGCATCTTCGGACCCGGCGCCGACAAACTCACCGCCGATCTCGCGCAACCAGGATACCGATTCGTCGCAGTGCCATCAGAAGCCGCCTGGGGAAAATCGTCCACGGATCTGGTTAATCTTGCCTATCGCGACGACCTGATTGGACTCATCGCAACCGACCGCGCATCGGCCCATCTGGCCGAACAAATCGCAGTAAAACTGTTTTTCCCAGTCATCGCCCTCTCGGATGATCGCAATTTGACCAGCACCAACATACCCTGGATCTTCAGGCTTCCCGCAGGCACGCCGCTTCGCGAAGCCGTCGCTTGCCTTCGCAAGGCGGCTGACCGCGTCGGTCCGAATCGAAACCGCATTCGCGACTATCTGGCTTCGGCCGCCTTCGACTCCACCGGCGAACCGCGCTGACACCAGGCCGCAGTTCGGTGGCGTTTCCACAACTACTCACCGCACCACTCGACATTTTGTCGTGCCCCAAAAAAGGAACCTGTCCTGCTAAATTGCCGATAGCGTTCTGGTGTTCGGCTGCGTCTTCGCACGAGTCATCGCGACCACCTCTTTTTCTCGAGTGTATCGAGTGCGGCGATCGCAGCTCCATGCTAGGGGGCTCCGCAACGCCAGAGACCTCTCTCCCGACCAGAAGGCGGCGATTGAGAGCCTGCTCGGACGCTCGTCGAGGAGTTGACGAAGTGTTTCGCTGATGTGGATGGCCGCCGTAAACCCGGCCCCGCGGAGGAGGCAGAAGAAATCCTCACCGAGGCCATCAGAAGCACCCGTCCCGGCTACCGTCCACACCAGTGAAGATCGTCCTCGACACGACGATCTTGGTTCGAGCCAATGAGCATTCACACGGTCTTGCCCGCGAATTGTTAACCAACATCATAGAGAGCGAACATCGGTTGTTACTCTCGAACGAGATGTTGTATGAGCTTGCACGGGTCCTTCGCTACCCCTCGATTGCAAGCGTTCTACGACCTCACAATGAGCCATGTTTTCGATTACATCAATTTCCTCCGCCGATCCGCGACGTAAACGACGTCGTTGTTATGCAGACTGCGATAATCGGCGAGGCTAGACATCCTGTGTACAAAGGATGACGATTTTTTCGAAGAACCTGCCTGTGACTACGTTAATACGATGGGAATCGCCGTTCTCGACGACATCTCTCTTATTTCTCCACACCGAGAATCGAACCGGAGCACCAGGCAAGCTCGCTATGGCGGCAGGTCTTTTGATTCTGACCATCGCGATGTGCATCGGGATCTTTGGAGCCACCATGGGCATGTGGCTGCCCCGTATCTGAGAGAATTGAAGTCCGCTTAGCGAGAGGCGCGTTAGCGTATGAATGCGATCGTCTACACCCAATACGGATCACCGGATGTGCTGCAGTTCCAGGAGGTAGCAACACCCACGCCCGCGGACAATGAGGTCCTGATAAAGCTTTGCGCGGCATCCGTAAATCCACTCGACTGGCACTTCATGAGAGGCAAACCGTTGTTCGTCCGCCTGATGAGCGGATTGCTTACTCCAAAAATCAAGGTCCTCGGCTGTGATGTCGCAGGGCAAGTGGAAGCGGTTGGCAAACATGTAACGCAGTTTAAGCCTGGCGACCAAGTGTTCGGAGGAACACGTTTGGAAGGGTTTGCCGAGTATGTGTGTACTACCGAAGATCGATTGGTATTGAAGCCTGCCAATATTTCGTTTGAGGAGGCAGCAGCCGTGCCAGTGGCGGCACTCACTGCCCTTCAGGGTCTTCGTGACCAGGGACGGATCCAGTCAGGCCACAGGGTTCTGGTGGATGGCGCGTCTGGCGGTGTGGGGACATTTGCGGTCCAGATTGCCAAATCGTACGGGGCTGAAGTGACGGCCGTATGCAGCACCAGGAATATGGACACGGCGCGATCCATTGGCGCAGACCATGTCATCGACTACACACGAGAAGATTTCACGAAAAGCGGGCAGCTTTACAATCTGATTTTTGCGGCGAACGCATATCATTCGATCTTCGATTACAGGCGTGCGCTTAGTCAGGACGGAATTTATGTCACGGCCGGAGGTGGCGGGGTTCCAACTCTCCAAGTGATGTTACTGGGACCGCTACTGCCACTCATTGGAAAACAGAAGATGAGTCTCTTCATGACGAAGATAAACAAGAAGGATTTGTTAGTTCTGAAGGATCTTCTGGAAGCCCGCAAGATTGTACCTGTGATCGATCGACGTTACCCGCTAAGCAACGTGGCTGCCGCTCTCCGCTATCTTGAAGAAGGACATGCGCAAGGGAAAGTGGTGATAACCGTTGAACATAGTAACGGCACTTCCCGAATCGAGTGACTACTTCTACATGGCACGCTACGGGCCAAGCTCCCGGCGCGGCGATTGGCCCCTCCGTTGCAGCAGGTTTATAGGCGCCAATCAGAAAGGCTCATTATGAAGATTATTCTGGCCGTGGATTCCTCGGCTGCCAGTGACATTGCTATCCAAGAAGTTGCAGCGCGTCCATGGCCGCCAGCTACCACGGTGGAAGTGCTTACCGTGGTCGAACCCTGGGAGATCCCGGTTCTCCTGGAGGGCCAGAATCGATCGGCGTTAGACTTGCTTGATCGCGCATTGCAAAAACTCCGTGCCGCCGGAATTCAGACCACTACAAAGGTGATGTCCGGGGAACCCAAAGCCGTCATTATAGATCGCGCCGCCGAAACGCAGGCCGACCTGGTGGTGATGGCTTCTCACGGAACGTCCGGCCTTACGAAATTTCTCCTGGGCAGCGTAACCGCGGCGGTCGCCCGATTCGCGCCTTGTTCCGTTGAAATAGTGCGGCCTGCCGTCCGGGATGAAGATAACCCGACCGCAATCAGAGTGCTACTAGCGACGGATGGCTCCGATTGCTCGGAAGTTGCCGCCAGGTCAATTGCCGAGCGGCCGTGGCCTCTGGGATCCGAAATCCATATTCTCAGCGTGGTGGAGCTTTCGGTACCCTTGCTCCGGATACCTTATCCGCCCTATTTCGATCCGCATGCCATGGAAGAGCTGCGCGGCCAGGCGATGCAGCGGACTGAAGAGGCGGTCATGGCATCCGAGAAGATCATCACGGACGCTGGCTTGACGGTGTCGGGAACGGTTGCCGTTCCGTCTGCAACCCCGAAGGAACTGATTCTCGAGGAAGCCCATAAGTGGGGCGCGGACCTGATCGTGGTCGGTTCGCACGGGCGCCGCGGGATCAATCGGTTCTTACTCGGAAGCGTCTCGGAAGCGGTGGCCTCGCATGCACATTGCTCAGTTGAGATCATTCGTCGCAGCGGCGCTGTCAACAGTATTATTACCGAACCGCGGCCGTAACTGGCGCCCGTAGCGCACGCATTCCTGCGTGCCGCGTTCACACTCCTGTGAACGCTTGGGTTCAGTCACCACGGGTGTTCGCAAGAGTGCGAACACGGCACGCAGGAATGCGTGCGCTACGGGCGGGTTGCGTAGAATCAATAACTCTGGACAGGCGTCTTCAAGGGCTTGAGGATTCCAGTCACGGTCGTTTCTTTCGTGTTACGGTCGAGCCCGGAATCCAAACCTTATCCGGCGCCATCAGTTCAACATCCGAAAGCTTGCTCTTGACGGTGATCTGCTCAAGCTCGCCGCCTCCCGCGCCAGGGTTCGCGAGAAACTCAAGCAGGTACTGATTTCGAAGGTGGTCCGCAATATCCGACAAAAATGGCGCCAGCGAAGGCAACGGCCCCAGGCTGAGGAAATAGGCCTCGCCGCCAGTGTCATACGCCAGGTGGGACATTTGAATCTGTCCTGAATTGATTTTCAAAAGATCACTCGTGAGGTAGTCGGCGCTCGGGTGATAAATCGCGTAAAGGGTGATGCCGGCACGCTCGGCTGCCTCGAGCGCCGTTTCAGCCGATGGATCCTCCAGCGCGTCCGACGCCGCCGGATCGATGCCCGTTGAGATCATCAGCACCGCGCGGCGCGACGAGCTTGGCGGCCAACCTTGAATCAACTCTGTGAGCGCGCCATAGGGATTGGCGAGTTTGCTCCCGGTGGGAGTGTTGAGAGCTTTCACCGCGCGGTCATGATCGGCCGTCGGCGCCTCCGCCACCTGCAAGCGGCCGCCGGCAATATATGCGATCCCGACCAATGTAGTGGATGGTTGAGAACTGATGAAACGGCGCAACTCCTCAAACTTGGAGCCTGGCTCACAATTCGAGCAGTTATCTACGAGCAAGAAAAGTTCGAGACCAGCCTGGTCGCCGCGCAATGGCGCCAAGTTCGTGATTGGCAGCGGGTCCACCTGCTGCCTAACAATCAGGTCATCTCGCGTAAGTACCGGGGGCGCCTGACCATAGTGGTGGCCAAGCGTCACCACCACCCGGACCGGCACGCCGGAAGGAGCGGTCGTGTTTGTCGAAAACAACGGCCATACAAAGATTGCCCAAGCAAAGATTCCAATTTTGTACATAAACCCTCGCATTCACACCCTCAAAGGAAGCATTCGCCTCGCCAAAGGATCGACTTGCAATCCAATGAGTCCGAGCGGTTTGCGCCATCGGGTGTCTCAAGAGACGCTCCGGGATTGCGTGATTTCACCCAGAGGTTAGTTCGACGAAAAATCTAAACTTCCGCGTCTTAGGCGCGATAAGACTATGAGAGGGGAAGGTTCCTTTTGATATCCATCCGCAAGACCGCTAATGAACTGGAGCGCCTGGAGGAATTTGGCCAATCGGCACTCACCTGTTACTCGCAAGCTATCGGCTCAATCGACCGCTACGCGATCGAGTTCAATGCCGAGCAAGTGGCTCACTTCCGGGCGCAACTACAGGTCCTGATACAACAGTTGCGGGGCGCTGGCAGCACGGAACAACTGAAAAGCGTCCAAGCGTCATTCGATACTGAGCTAAAGGAATTTCAGCGCCGGCTCCGTGACCACCTGGAGCGGCTCCGCCGGGAAGTGGCAGGGGCCACCGCGGCCGTGGAAACATTTACAAGTTCTTTCAATCAGAGCGGTTCGGACCTGGAAGTGGGCGTGAAGCGGCAGTTGCAGCACCTGAACAAAGTCGCGGCTAGCGACGATATCAAGGAGATCCGCGGCGGTATCCAAACTGCCACGGCAAAAATAACCGCCGACATTGAGCAAATGCGCTCGTGTAATCAGGTGGCCATCGTGCAGTTGAAGGATGAGATCCGCCTCTTGCATCAGGAGATCCAGGGGATGCAGCGATCCCAGCGGCCGCCTAACGAAGAGCAAGCTCCCGCCCGGCAGCATCTCAACAGCCGCATGGAGGAGTTGGCGCGGCGGGGCAAGCCCTTTTCGGTGCTGCTAGCCGTTGTCAAGAACCTGGAGGGGCTTCTGAATTGCCATTCCCCGAAAGTCCTGGAGAGTGGGCTCAATACTTTCAAGATGCGCTTGGAAAACAAGCTGCCTGGGACTGCGACTGTCGGACGTTGGAATAAAGACCAGTTCGCGGCCGTCCTTGACATCGAACGGACGCTGGCCATCGCGACGTCGCGCGACGTCATGCAGACGCTTTCCAAACCCATTGTCGAAGAGGCGGACGGCACTCTGCACACTCTGAACTTCGAAGTAGCCACGGGCGTCGTCGACTTCAAGACCGGCGCCGATCCTCGTGAGTTCCAGACCAAAATCGCACAACTCCTCGGCGCTCTGGCAGGCCGGACCGAGTGAAGAGCTGTTCTTTCCGCTCCACTCAGTTCCGCATCTTCTTCTGACTCGCTTCCGCCTGAGTCTTCTGCCAGATGGCCATCATGTCGTCCAACGTCTTCTGTATCCGCTCTGGATGGCGAATCACTTCCAGGAACATCACCCGCATCTCCAGCGGCGCGTGGAGGAACAGGTGGCGCTCGGACACGGGCGGGGGCCCTCCCGGAGCGCCGGCCGCTGGGATGGGAGACGGAAGCTGAATCGCATACATGCCGCCGCGCGCCAGCGATTCATGCGGATACTGCATGATCCACGCGCAATTATGACCATCCAGAATCATGTTCGCGGAGAGAAACACCCAGTGACCCGCGTCGGAATCCGCCGGCGCCTGGCAATCCCACAATCGCGAATGCGGGACGAACACCGTGGCGTCGGATAACCCATAATTGTCCAGCGGCACATCCGCCAACCCGCGCTCGCGTGCGAACTGCTCCACTTCGGGGAGCGCCTGGTCCCAATCGACATTCGAATCGCTCATCAGCCAGTAGATCGGTTGATTCAAACCGAACGGACTGACGTACGGGAAGTAGTAGGGGTACAGCCGAACCGCGGTGATCAAGCAACTGGCAACCATTACGGTGGTGGCGGCGATCGCGGCCCATCTCATGCCGCGCGTGGATCGCTCGATGAGCCGCGCGAGAGGCGCCAGTAACAGCGTCAGCAGAACCAACGGAACGGTGAAGTGCCGGATGCTGATGTCCATGGTCCCAATCAAGCACACGCCGACGAAAACCAGCAGTGTCACCCAAATCGCGCGCCAGTGCGAAGCCAACTCCGGCGGGACTACTCCCACTATCCGCGACTTCAGTCTGTCCCGGAGCGCCAGAGCCACCGCCAACAACAACAGGCCCAGGAAACCCGGCGGCGATTTCAGAACCAGCAACACCGGAAAATAGAACCACACGCCGTGCGGATACGCATGGCCCAGCAGGAACGTCGGCCGTGCGGACGTGAGCAGCACCCAACCCAATCCGCGCAGGAACAGCCACGGCGGCATCAGCAGGCGGCCCACAAAAGCAATCAGCGGACCGTGCGTGGCAAACCCGGGAATGTCGACCGGCTGGTTCCACGAGAAGACGAAATACACCAGGTAAACGACAGCGGCGGCGAGCAAAGTGCCTTTGCGCAGCGCGCGCCAGCGGACCTTCCGCCACACGCGCGCCGCGGGCTTGTCGGCGGGCTGATCCGCGACACCCCACCGGCGTGTCGTCAGTACAAAGACGACAATGGCGATGATCAGTATGCCCGACGAGAACTTGGAGAGCAGCGCGCCCGCAAGCGCCAGAGCGAACCAGCGAGTGTTTCCTCCGTCCGGAATCCGCCACAATTCGCCGAGGGTCCACAATGTCAGCAGCACGAACAACGCAATGGCCACATCCGTCAGCACCAGCGGACCGAAGGCCAGGAACGCCGGCATAGTCGTGTAAATGGCCAGCGAGAGCAGCCCTCCCCAATCCCCACCCAAACGGCGCCCCAGAACGAACAGCACCCAGCCCAGCAGCAACGTCAGCAGCAGCATCGGAAGACGCGCCCACAGCAGCGTCGTCCGCGGGTCGTTCCACCGGCCCAAAACCCAGTCACCGAACACCCACTGGCTTAGATAAGCAGGAAAGAAATTTTGTCCAATGGTCCACTGGACGCTGGAATAATCCGCGCGTGTGCCCCGCATCGCAAGCCCGAGACCCGCCAACACCTTGGCCAGCGGCGGGTGCTCATCATTAAACCGCAGATCCAGCTTCTGAACATAGCTCAACCCCGCGCCAATATGCGCGACTTCGTCGATCGTCGCGGATTCGCGCAGTGCGGCCCCACCGGCCAACACGAACATCATCAGCAGCAAGCCTGCCACTGCTAATGCCGAAACCCGGATGTTCATGGGATCATCCTTCAACAGCTATACGCGACCCAGCCTTTGCCGCGTTCAAACAAAAAGTGGCTTACCTACCACGAACCTATTACTATCGAGCTTCTTCTCGCGTCTCATGGGACCATAGAAGTGTAGTCTGCTCATTTAGGCAGACTTTGCATCGTCTTGCTCGGGACGAGGCAAGAAGGCCGCCAGCGCGCGGCATGGAACTTATTTATTCAGTCAAGTGAGAATGGGAAACCCTAGCGTATTGCCACGGTAGCGCGCGCCGCGTAATTCCCGACGCCCGCTTCAAGAATCGCGGACCCCGACTTCGCATCACCCGGGATTCTCACGTTCACTTGCACAACTCCTGCAATCAACCCGGCCACCGTTTGACCATCGATTCCCATCTGCGGGCTAAGTGAGTTGTTGTCGGCCTGCAGCTTGGTGTGCCCTTCTTGAATGGTGTCCAGGCTGCGCATCTCACCGGCCTGTGCTTAACCCCTTGGCGGCCGAGTTTGCCGGCGTTCCGAGGCAACTCCAGCGCTCCGGTAGCGGAGAACATTCTTGGTAATTCAGCCCTAGTGCGCAGCCGCACCGCTGACGATCCCATCCAGTTCACTAGCGATGGACCTAAGCGTCTCCGCTTGCGCGGCGATCTCCTGGCTTGCCGATGCACTCTCTTCGGCACTGGCTGCCGACCTCTGTGTAACCGTCTCGATTTCAGAAATAGCCTTCGAGATTAAATCGATGCCGCGGACTTGCTCAACGCCGGAGGCGCTCAACTCTTCCACCAGGTTTACTACCCGCCCCGCCAGCTGGCCGTTCTCGGCCATTGCGTTTGCGCATTTGGTTACCGTTGCATTTCCGCTGGCCGTCCTGTCAATGGATTCCTGGATGAGGTTGGCCGTGTCCCTGGCCGCCTCGGCGCTACGATGCGCCAGCGTACGGACTTCATCGGCAACCACCGCAAATCCCATACCTGCCTCACCGGCACGGGCCGCTTCCACTGCAGCGTTCAAAGCCAGGATGTTGGTCTGAAACGCGATACCATCGATGACTTTAATGATTTTCGAGACTTTTTGCGCCGATTCGCGGGAGTCATTCATCCATCGAACGAGTTCGGTCATACAACCGTCCATCACTTGAAAGCTGCCGCCAGCTTTCTTCATGACGTCCCGTAACGTATTGGTTCGATCCTGATTTTGCCGCGTTGCTGCCGAGATCTGCTGCGCGGACGCGGAGGTTTCCTCGGCGGAGGCGGCTTGTTGTGAGGATCCTTGTGCCAGAGACTGGCTGGTGGCCGCGATCTGGTGGGTAGAATCTGTGAACTGCGTGGTGCTATCCCCTAATTGAGCCACGATCTCGCCAATTCGTCGCGAAGCTGCTCCTGCGACGCGCCATATCGCGCCACAGCTGGCTGCAAGCGCTACCAGGCCGAAGACCACCAAGAACATGTCGATCCTGTGGGCCTCAATCATCAACTCGGCCTCTGGAACTACCGCGGCCACGGTCCAGGGCTTAATGTGGGCCCGTTGAAAATGTGCCACCCTAAATCCATCATTCCGCTCGTACCTTACGATGCCCTTATCCCGGCCCAGCATTTCGCGGCCACTGCTATTGCCGACGTTGTCGTTGAGAATCAACTTGCTGTCAGGATGCGCCAGCATCGTGCCGGACGAATCGAACATCATGAGGTATCCGGAGTTTGCGATCCGGTAGTTCTTTAGGGATGCGTCGGAGAAGAAGGATAGCTCGATCGGCGTGCCTAGCAGCCCCACCATCTTTTCCCCCGCCAGAATCGGCGTGGTCATGAGGACCACCGGCCGTCCGGTGGCTGGTGATTTCATCACTTCACTAATCCAAGTTTCTTTTTGCCGTCCGTGCTCCACGTTCGGCCGGAAACCATCAATGGACGTCAGTTCGATTCCCACGGACTTGCGGCCGATCGAATCGGTGAACAGTTTCCCATTGGCATCGGCCAGGAACACGTTTTCATAAAACGGCGACCGCTTCTGAATGCTCACCAGCATTTGCTCCGCTTCCGCGACTCTTTCATTGCGGCACGCCGCGCCAAAGATTTCGAGGCTGCTGAGATTGACTGCATCCCGCTCCCGGCTGCTCAACCAGGTGTCCAGCTCCCCGGCGGTCTTGTCCACGACGCGTTCCATTTCGTCGTTCGCCTGCCGTTGGACGGCGCGAGAAGTCATGACGGCAACTCCCACAATCAGAGCCGCAAAAGTGAGAACCAGCACCAGGCAAGTCCAGGTAACGAGCTTGCCACGTAATCCAAGCCGAATAGTCATATGAATCTCTTCGGCCGCAAGGGGCCAGACTTGAAGCTATAGTGTCGCGCCGGCGGCTCCCCAACATGCCGAAGCAGTGCTTGCGGGACCGGCGTCGTAGATCCGGCTAGCGTGTTCTCACTACAGCGACTTCCCGGCCGGCCCCACCCACCAGCGCTTGAAGCTCCAATACAATTTGGCCGAGCGCCTGGGCCTGCGCCGATAGTTCTTCGCTCGCGGACGCGCTTTCCTCCGCACCGGACGCCGTGCTTTGTGCGACGTCGCCCAGCTGATGAACCGCTTGTGATATTTGCCGGATGCACTGCTTCTGCTCATCGCTGCACTTTGAAACCCGATCGGCCACCGTTTGAACATCGATTCGTATTTGCGCGCTTTGCCCCAGCGAGTTGTTGACGGCCTGCAGTTTGAGATTCCCTTCTTGCGCTGTAGCCACGCTGCGTGTAACAAGTTCTGTGGTAGCTGCTGCCGCCTCGGCGCACCGGCGTGCCAGGCTGCGCACTTCATCCGCGACAACGGCGAAACCGGCGCCCGATTCACCTGCGCGTGCCGCCTCCACAGCCGCGTTCAGCGCAAGGATGTTGGTCTGGAACGAAATATCGTCGATCACTTTCAGAATTTTGGATATCTCCTGGCTCGAGGAGTTGATGGCATTCATCGTCTCACCGAGGTGTTGCGCAGCCGCTCTGCCGCCTTTGCCGATCTCCTGGGCCCGAACCATGAGTTTGGAACAGTCGTGCGCGGATTCTGTGTTCTGATCCGTCATCGCGGCGATCTCTTCAGCGGAAGCTGAAGTCTCCTCGATCGAGGCCGCCTCTTCGGAAGCTCCCTGCGCCAGCGACTGGCTGGAGGAGGCCACTTGCGCGGCGGCCGCGGAGATCTGACTGGCGCCTTCGGCCAGTTGCGACGTAGCATGGCGAAGTTGTCTGCTCATGCCAGCTATTACCTTGAGAATGATAATTCCAAGCAGCACTGACACCAAGGCGAGCGACCAAGCGATCCATTTTGCCCGCGAGATTTCTCGATCCCCCGTTTGAGTCGAGTATTCCAGATGTTCTCGTTGCTTATCCCTCAGCTCGGTCGCGGTCTTGTCGAGGGCGTCTGTTGTGGGAGCGGCCGCCTCGCGCAGCATAATCGCCGCCTCCTTTGTCTTGCCCGCAGCACACAAATCCTTAATCTCTCGGCTCAATTGGGAGAGTCTGGGCAGTTGCGCCTCGAACGATGCCACCAGTTCGCGTCCCCGCGCCGTAGTGTTGAGCGGCGTAGCTTCCCGCGCATCCTTGACCAGCGAGGCTATCTGCGCGTCGAGAGACTCGATATTCTGTTGCACGCCGGAGCCATCACCCATCACCGTGAACAGGATTATGCCGCGCATATTCGCCCGCACCATGTTCACGTCCGCCGTCATTTCACTGTAAAGGTAAATCTTCCTGGCGGTCAGTTTTCCGGTCGCTTCTAGTTCCGACCCCAATCGCCCGATGGAAACCAGGCAAGAGACCGCCATTGCCAGCAGCATCAACAGCATCGCGCCGGAGCCGATGAAGAGCTTCTTTCCGATTGTCATCCGCACAGCTTTCCTCCCAGGGTCCGGACGTAACGATGGTCCCTGCAAGTCTCATCGGCCAGGACGCAGCGGCTATGATGCGTAAAACGCCTGCCACCTGCCGCCTGCCGCCTGCCTCCTGCCTCCTGAAACTTGCTTCTTTTCCCCACTCATGGGACCATAGAAGTGTAGCCTGCTCACTTAGGCAGACTTCGCATCGTCCGGTTCAACCTCTTCTGTCCGATCTTGCCCCGATACGCTGCTTCGCCAATTTAGAATTAGAGGATACATTTGCCAAAAGAAGACAACATCGAAGTAATGGGAAAAGTCGTCGAAAAATTCAAGGCTGGAATGTTTTCAGTCGAACTCGACGCCGGGAAAACAGTGCTGGCTGCCATGGCGGGAAGGCTGCGGCGCAATCGCATCAAAATCATGAACGGTGATCGCGTAACGCTGGAACTCTCGCCCTACGACCTGACACGAGGCCGAATCACTTATCGCCACAAGTGATTCAACCAATGCTGGCCCGGATTGCCCGCCGCGGCTTTGCACTTGTGCTCACTGTATTTGCCGCGTTGCACTGCTCCGCCCAACCCGCAGATCAGAAGCGCCCCTGGAAAGGCTATTCCATCCTGGGCAACGGTCATCTGACCGCTGTTTACTCCGACGATAGCCGAATCGTAAGTCTCACCCACCAAAAAGGAATCCAGCACCTTTACTTCAAAGACTACACCGCCGACTATGTTGCGTCTACATCGTTCGAGCTGGTAGGTGGAAGCGCCGGCGCCTCCGAGGTCGGCATGAAGAACTTCTTCACAGCGCAGACCCTCACCGCACTCGCCGGCGGCGCAACCCAGCGCGTGCTCTGCTTTGTGCATCCTTTAGACGCTGTCGTTCTTTCTCTCAACGTCACCGGCGCTGCTGCCGCCAGTCCATACCGATTTGAAGCGAACTTGCGCAATGAGATAAAGACCGATATTACGATCAGCCTCACGTCTCTTAAGAAAACAGGCCGTGTGGCAATGGCCGTCTGGTCGAACGGAACCGTGCTCGCCGTCGCTCCCAGGACCCTTGCGGACCAGGTAACTGTGAACGGCTCATCCGTCATTATCACAGGGAACCTCGAACCCACCCACACTGCGGAGGTCTGGTTGATCCCTGCCTCATCGGAAGCCGTAGCGCTTTCGAAAGTGCGGGCTATCGAGCAGGACAAGGATGTCGAAGCGACGTCGGCAAAATTCTGGGAAGCGTGGATGAAAAACGGGATTTTCCCCAAGTTCAAGAGCAACGTTCCGGAAGCTGCGGCGTATCTCGAAGCCTACAAGCGCAACCTCTACTGCGTGAAAGCGGCGAACCTGAACGGTCAGATTCCCGCGGAAATGAACGGTCAGTTCGTCACCAACAACATGCCGCAGTTGTACCCACGCGATGCCATGATGTGCGCGCGTGTCCTGCTCGAGACCGGTCACGCGGAAGAGGCGCGCCAAATAATTGAGTTTTGGGCCAATCCCCGGATTCCCATGAAGACACCCGGCGAATGGTACGCCCGCTACGACGCGTACGCGAAGGCCGTCGATGCAGGAGTCGGCGCGCGTTTCGATGAACCGGAGTGGGACGCCAACGGCTATTTCATTTATCTTGTCGCGAAATATCACAAATCGCAAGGCGTCTGGCTGGCGGATCGATACCTGATCTACAAACTGGCCGATTTCCTGGTCGCCCACATTGGCCAGAATGGTCTGCTTGAGGAAGGCGGCATCGTGGAATGGACCGGCTACCTGCCCGCCACCAACATGATTTGTGCGGCCGCGTTGCAGATTGCCGCTAAGTTGGCGCACCAATTCGGCGACGAATCCAGGGTGCAAAACTACGCTGCCGCCTCCCAGCGCATTTCCGCGGCTCTGCCTCAAATGTTCGACCAATCCCGCCAGACCTACGCCGATGTTCGTTTCACGGGCAAGAAGGGCCCGAACGGCGAAAGCCTGCCTGGCCAGCCCAGCGACAAAACATATTTGTGGGACACCAGCGCCAACTTTGGCGTGGTCTGGGGTTACCCCAAGCATCGCGAAATCGAGTTGACGAATCTCTTCTACGCCAAGAATACCGTGAAGCTCGATGGCGGCATGCAGTATTTCGACACCACGGATCCGGGCCTGGCCGAGTATGGTCACGCAGTCTTTTTCTTCACTACCGCCGCCGCATCCCAGTATCAATCTCTGTACGGCGACAAGGCCGCCGCCAAATCGTTCATCGATTGGATGCTCCGCAACGCCAATTCCTATGGGCTAATGCCGGAACACATCAAACTGGATGGCAGCGATGCCAGTGCCGCCTCACCGCTCTCCTGGTGCTGCGCCGAATTCGCTTCCGCGCTGCTCGCGTGGAGCCGGCTTTAAGGTTTCCATCATCTTAAGTGTCCAGTGATATGGATGACGACCCCGCCGATAGAAGTAGCCTCCGGTGCGTAGCGTTGTGACAAGACCCCGATAAATGCAAAGAACAACAGAGCCCACAAAAACGGAGCCCTCGTCCGAGCGAATACCGTCTTGATCCAGTGTCCACGTTCGATTCGTCGCAATCGGCGATAGAGTGCGGCACTCAGCACGCCGTCCAGAAACACCTCGGCAAGAAGCTCCGGCGCCAACGCAATCACGGAAATAACATACCAAACGAAAAAAGCGACGGACAGTATCCCGGTGACGACCAGTACTATTGGCAAAAGGTCGGTATCCAGGTCGAGCCAGTCGATCGCGCCAAAAGACCCCTGCTCAACGGTTCCAGCTTCCACTTCGCGAACGTTTGCTCGGCGTGGACCACCATTTCTGACGATCCCCTTCCAGCGTCTCTGTCGGCTCAGTATCCACAGCCACACAAAAACCAGGAAGGCGCCATAAGCCACCGCTACTGAAACGACATAGCGCAGCGCCATGATCCGAACCTGCAGGTGTAGCAGCACGGCCGACGTGAGTAACCCTACTATGCCCGTCAACAATACCAGCAGGAACACCTGAATTCTTGGATAGCTGGTGCGGAGTAAATGGCGTTCCAGCCGTCTCAAGAGATCCCACCGGGCCAGCGGCGGTAACGTTTCGTTCGGCGCCATCAGAACTTCCGATCCCACCTCTCAGTACGCGGTTCCCTATGGTGGAGTTCCCTATAACTGCGGCGTGGGCGGTCTCAACGGCTGCCACGGGAAATAACCCTTACGCCTTAACTTGCGCCGGTACACTTTATCGCCATCCATCAAATACAACGTCTGCAAATCCGGCCCACCGAATACAAGATTCGACGCGTCCCCAGCCTGAGGATACGAAATAATGCCCACCACCCGGCCCGGTTGATCGCAAATCTGAATGCCTAGCTTCGTCGCTACGTACAAATAACCTTCACGATCGAGCGTCATGCCATCCGCGCCCGACCGCATCATTCCGTGATCCACATCATCCGGCAGTTCCAAATGATAGAACGGCTCGCCATTCTCGAGCGACCCGTCCTTCTGCACCTGGAACGACCAAACCCACTTCGATCCCGTATCGGCCACCAGCAGCAGCGATTCGTCCGGCGAAAGCCGCACTCCGTTGGGAAAAACGATGTCTTCGCCTTCATGCACCACTCGCTTCTTGCCGGCCTTATCCACGAACCAAACCTTGTGATTCTCCGGATCTGAGAAATATATTTCACCCTTGCTGCTTACCGTGAGATCGTTCGAGCCCGCTCCTTCGGCGATCACCATTTCCGTCCCGTCCATGGCGTAGGCGACGATTCGCTTACGCCCATCTTGCGCTGCGTATAAGCGCCCGTCCGAACCAAACATCAGCCCATTCGCCCCTCCCGAGTCCGCCTTGAAGAGGCTCACTTTCCCGTCGAGTGAGATCTTGTAAATCTTGGTCGGCTTCGCCTCCACGTCTGAGAAAAACACTTCGCCATTGCCATTAACCGCCGGACCTTCTGTGAACTTGTAACCCTGGCTCACCAACTCCCAATCGGCGCCCGGATCCAGAATCGTGCTGATGAAATGCCGATCGCTCGATCCCGCCACCGGTTTTGCTACCCGCTTCGGATAATCCTGCCAGAGCCAGCGCAGCGCATCCGGCAGAATCGCTCCACCGTGTTTTCCGTTATGGCCCTCGGTACCAACCACGAACTTCGATTCGTAGCCGGAAAACTCCAGCGCCCACGCCATGCTCTGATTCGCCAGATACCAGCTTCCGGCATAAATGTTCAGACCGTTGCTGCCGTCTTGCAAAAACACGCGCAACGGCTTCGGCTCTGTCTTCCGGATCAGGTTCGGATAGATATCGCCGCCGCGTAAATTGGTGTAGCTTCCGATGAAGCTCAACACGCGCCGGAAAGCATCCGGCCGGTTCCAAGCAGCAGTGAACGCGGCAATCCCACCCGAACTCGAGCCCGCCAGCGCGTAATCGTTCGGATCTTTCGAGAGGTTGAATTTCTTCGCGGCCTCTGGAAGAATTTCTTCCAACAGAAATTTCGCGTACCGTCCGCCCAGCCCGTCGTATTCGTAACTGCGGTTGAAGCGATTCTGCTGCTCCGGCGAAAGCGCGTTGAGTACGCCGGGATTGATAAAAATTCCAATCGTCACCCGCATGACTTTCTGCTGGATCAGATTGTCGAAGACCACAGGAACCCGCCACCCACCGTCTTCCTTCACGAATCCGCCGCCATCCTGAAAAATCATCACGCACGCGGTTACGCTGCCGTGCGGGATACCGTCGTGACGCTGTGAATCCGGTCCCAGCGTGTATTCATCGGCGGCCAGAATCTGGGCTGCAAGCGAGCCGAGGAGAAACAGAGATCGTATAGTCACTGCAAATCATTATTTCAAGTGGCAGCCCAGACAAGTAAACTTGCGCCCATGACAAACCGCGCACGATTGCATATCCAGTCCGGATTTTTTATTCGTATGCGTATCCAGAAAATCAGGCACATGATTCGCCGGCTTCAACTGCGCGCCTTTCGGATGACAGAACGCGCAACTGTCAGGCAGATCAATCTGGTTGTGACACACCAGGCAATCCGCCATTTGCGGCATATTGGCGCGACTAACAGCGTCAGATTCCTCAAGCCCGCGATGGCAAGCCTGGCAGGGATTGGTGGAATTCAAAAACGGCCGAATCTTGGCCCCATCCCGCCCAAGATAAGTCCCCTTATCGATCGCCCCCGCAATCACCGGAGCAACGTTCCCCAACTTCAGATGCTTAGCGTGACTGAATTCCTTAAGCGGAGGAGCCGGAGTCTGCGCAAGCAGACGACAGGCTGCAGGCGCCAGGATGCAGGCGGCAGAAAGCAAGAACCACCACAGACCTTTCCAGAACGCCACCCGCCGCCTGCCGCCTGCCGCCTGCCGCCTGCCACCTGCCACCTG
>PMUN01000201.1 GCA_003166875.1 Bryobacterales bacterium
GCATTCCTTTGGCGGCGCGAAAGTTCCTCTCGGCAATCGCGGACTCGCTACCGTATTCCGCTTACGGGAAAAACTATTTGCGAATGATCAGCAGGCCGACCGCTCTGGATCGCTATTTCGAGCACGAATCACCGCACTTCCTGCTCGAAAGCTTGCTGACACCGGAGTGGATGCCGCCAGCCGACGCTGCATATCTGACACGAACACTGCCTCGCTCTATGCTTCCGAACGGCGCTGACGTCCTTACCCAGGCGCTCTATTTCGAAGCNNGGATGTCGATGGCCAACTCGCTCGAGGTCCGCTGCCCCATGCTGGACGACCGGCTGGCGGACCTTGCGGCCCGGATTCCGCACGCTTGGAAGCTGCGCAATGGCCGAGGCAAGGACATTTTTATCCAGACGCTGGGCGACCGTTTGCCCGCCGAGTTGCTGCGGCAACCCAAGCGCGGATTCGGCGTGCCGCTGGAGCACTGGTTCCGCGGTTCGCTGCGCAGCTTTCTGTGGGACCACTTGACCAGCGCGTCATTCCTCAACCGCGGTGTCGTTTCACCGGATTTTGTGCGCTACCTGCTCGAAGAGCACGATCGAGGACGCCGCAACAACTACCATCACCTGTGGAAACTGTTGATGTTCGAATTGTGGTTCCGGGAGTTGGAAGCGCGCGGCCAAAGACCCGCGGCCCTGGGAGTAGAGGCTCGGGTCGTTTAACACGGTGCCATTTCAAATCATCTTCTGGAGCGCCGTCTTCCTGCCGTTTTATTCGTACCTGGGCTATCCGCTGGTTTTGCTGACTCTGCGGTTGGTGATCCGCAGAGAAGTGAAGAAGCAGCCCATCACGCCGTTCGTCTCACTGTTGATTCCCGCTTACAACGAGGCCGATGTAATCGAGCGGAAGATCGAAAACTCGCTCGCGCTCGATTACCCGGCCGATCGTATGGAAATCGTGGTGGCGTCCGACGGATCGAGGGACGGAACCGCGCAGCTTGCACAAGCCCGCGCGGACGGCAAACGCATTCGCGTGCTGGATTTTCAGGAGAACCGAGGCAAAGTGGCCACGCTGAACTCGAGCGTTCCCCAATTGCATGGCGAAGTGGTGGTTTTTTCGGACGCACCCGCGATGCTATATCCCGACTCCGTTCGAAAACTTGTGGAAAATTTCGCCGACCCAGAGGTGGGCGCCGTCAGCGGTCTATATAAGGTTGTCAAGGCCGACCAGGTGAACATCGGAAGCTCCGAGGATTTCTATTGGAAGTACGAAACTTTCCTGAAGGTGCAGGAATCGCAACTGGCATCGACTTTGGGCGGGCACGGCCATCTTCACGCCATCCGCAAGGATCTCTATCCGTATCCCGCGCCCGGAACAATTAACGACGATTATGTAATTCCAGTTTCTGTGCTAGCGAAGGGCTACAGGGCCGTCTATGAGCCCTCCGCGATTGTGTATGAAGAGGCGCACGAGATGACCGGATTCGGCCGGCGCGTCCGAATCATGGCGGGAAACATCCAGCAGTTGCGCGAGATCCGAGGTTTGCTGCATCCCCTCCGCCCGCTGGCGCTGTTCTTTTTCGTGTCACACAAGCTCGCGCGGTTGCTGGTTCCATTCGCCATGCTGGCGGCATTGATCGCGAACCTGTTCTTGCTAGGTTCCCCGATTTACCTGGCCATTTTCTGCGCGCAGTCGGCATTCTATCTGCTGGCTGCCACCGGCTCCATCTGGCGTCTGCGGCCCAAGGCCCTCATGCTGCCATTCTATTTCTGCATGATCAATGTGGCGACATTCTTTGGCTTCTATCACGCCCTAACCGAGCGGCGCACGCTGGCATGGAAGTAGCACCTTTGGTGGTTCGTCCCCAACGAGAAACGAGAAACGAGAAACGAGAAACGAGAAACGTCTTGATCCCTCTATACTAAAAGTTGACTAATGAACTGCCGGAGTATTATCTCCGTCGATGTGGAGGATTACTTTCACGTTGAAGCCTTCGCCGGCATCATCCCACGCGCTAGCTGGGGCGACTACGAGTGCCGCGTCGAGCGAAATACGGAGCGCATCCTCGATCTGTTGGACGATTGCCGTGTTACCGCTACGTTCTTCATTCTCGGCTGGGTCGCAGAGCGATATCCGAAGCTGGTGCGTAAGATCGCCGAGCGAGGGCACGAGCCAGCCTGCCATTCCTATTGGCATCGATTGATTTACAAGCTGACTCCCGACGAATTTCGTGAAGACACGCTGCTGGCCAAGAATGCGATCGAGCAAGCTGCCGGCATCGAGATCCAAGGGTATCGCGCGCCGAGTTTTTCCATCACCGGCCGTTCTGCGTGGGCGCTGGATGTACTGGCCGAGCTCGGGTTCCGATACGATTCCAGCGTGTTCCCGGTGAAACACGACGTGTATGGATTTCCTGGCGCGCCGCGCGGCCCGTTTCGCGTGGAGACGCCTTTCGGTCCTATGGTTGAATTTCCGATGGCGACGTTTCGCTGGAGCGTCGGACCCAACCTCCCCGTTGGTGGAGGCGGATATTTGCGCATGCTGCCGTATTGGTACACGAAGGCTGGAGTACAGCGGGCCTGGCGGGAGGGATTGCCCGTGGTCAGCTATGTGCATCCCTGGGAACTGGATCCGGAACAGCCGCGCGTGAGTGGTCCGCTGAAATCGCGGATTCGGCACTATACCAACTTGAAGCGCACCGAAACGCGTTTGCGCAGGCTGCTGGCCCTGGGCGAATTTTCAAGTTTCCGAGATAGCGGACTGGCGCAATCCGCTCCCGTGTTTTCTTTCAAGGAAGCAACCCACGCATGAAACAAGACAACATGCCGCAGGTGACCCGGTTCTGGAACACCATCGCGGAGGAGTTCGACGCCATCTATACGGGCGCGAACAAGAGTTGGACAAGCCGGTTCTTGGATAGAGTTTTCCGCAAGGACATTTACCAGCGATTCGACTGGGTGATGCAAAAGTCCGGCGATGTCCGCGGCAAGACAATCTGCGACATCGGATGTGGTTCCGGACGCTTCGTCACCGAATTCGCCAAGCGTGGCGCCGCCCACGTCACAGGAGTAGATGTTGCTCCGGATATGTTAAAGCTGGCCCAAGGCCTGGTGGAGCGCGACGGTGTGGCGGACAAATGCGACTTTGCGCTGAGTGATGTGTTGAACTGGAAGACTGATCGGAAATTCGACATCGCGATCGCCATCGGATTCTGGGATTACATCCAGGATCCGCCCGAGCGTCTCCGCCTGATTCGCAACTTCACCAAGGAAACCTTCCTCTCCGCCTGGCCGCGCTTCTGGACCTGGCGCATGCCGGTACGCAAGGTACGACTCCAATACATCCGCGGGTGTCCGGTCTATTTTTTCCGAAAACCGCAGGTGTTCGAAATGCTGGAGGGGGCAGGTTTTCAGGTGGTGAGTTGTGAAACAATCGGCAAGCTGTTTTGCGTAGAAGCCCGTCCCAAGTAGGACAAGCCTCCGGCTTGTCCCGCCTTAAGAAGAAGTCCGGGAAAAAAGCGACAGCAGCCCCGATAACGAAGTTCCCTTTTTCGGGATCTCGGAACTTCCCCCCAGCCGGTCCACCAATCCGGCCACACTCTTCCCGAAATTGGTGTTAGCCGCCAGCGGCTTTCCTTCCATGAGCGCTTTTTGGATGGAATCGTAGTCGGCGGGCATCAAATGATAAATGTCGGTGTGCAAGGCAGTTCCAATCACTTCCTTGCTCAGCCCCACGTGGCGATCATAGCGGTTCACGATCAGCTTCACCTTCCAGCGTCCCACTCCGTTGTTGTCCAGATAGGTAAGGGCCCGTTGAACAGCCTGCAGCGAAGTAAGTTCGTTAGTGGTGATCAGCAGGATCTCATCGGCCATCTGCGCCTGGCTGAGGTTCCAGTCCCCGTATACTCCGCCCGCGTCCAGCACCACGAGCTCATAGGTTCCGCGAGCGTATTCGATAATCGAACGGGCATCCGCAACTTCGCTAACGCCTTCCGCCATCACCTCCGGAGAGAGCAAGACATCCACTCCCTGACGGCTGGTGACCACCGCTTTCCACAAATCCACATCCATCTCGCCGGAACGCTGCAGAACATCCATGAAGCTGTAGCTGGATTTGATCTTCAAAAGAAATGACAGTGTTCCCGCTAGCGGATCGAGGTCGGCCAGGAGAATTCGTTTGTCGCCCAGACGCTTGAGCTGATAGGCCAGGTTGCTGGCGATGGTGCTGGCGCCACATCCACCCTTGGCAGGCATGACACAGTACACTTTGCCGGGGCTTTTGGTTCGTCCTGGATGCAGCCTCGCTATTTTCTGCAGCGCCCCATCCACCTGTTCAATGGTGAAAGGTAGCAGTAGAAAATCGCTGGCGCCCTGGCGCAGGCAACGCAGCACCAACTCCGGATCGTTGCTCGAAAGCACCACCACGATGGGCAGCTTAGGGTCGATTCGAAGCAACTCCGGAATCAGGGCCAAGCCCCGTTCGGAGGGCTCGCTCACCTCCAGGAAGCACAAGCTTGGTTGTTGGGCAGCCAGCAAATCCGCCATCTGATGACGCGTCGGATAGCTGGAAACTTCGTGGCTGGTGAAGGCCGGTAAGAAGTGGTGAAGAAGTGGAGCTAACTCTTTGACTATCTTGGAGTTCGGGCAAATAAACAGCGCCTTCCAATTACCACTGATTCTGGCGGCTTCCGGCTGGGGCATTGGCGCTGGACGGACCTCTTCCTTATGAAGTCCTATCGATCAAATCGGCTAGAACCAAGGATAACATGAGAGCCTTCCGCCCCTGATTCAACTAAACTTTCGAACGCCCTCGCCGATAAGGTCAGCCAGTTGGGAGATGGCTCCGAGCGGCGATAGAAAGGGCGTGCCGCTAACAAAAGAAAGAAAATGCCTGAAACTCACGCAAAACAAACCATCGCAATCTGCGACACACAGCCGGTTACCGCCGAGGGGCTGAAGAACCTGGTGGGGTGCAGCCCCGACCTGGAGTTCCTGGAAACACTGAACTCCCTCGAAGCTGCCGCGGAATTCGTACGCGCCAAGTCGCCCGATATCGTAGTCCTGGACAAGGGCTTTGGAATGCGCGCCGTCCTGGATTGGATTCACGAGCGGAAGCTGTTGAACGCTGCGCCGATCCTGATGGTTTGGGGCGTCTCTATGACCGAAGCGGAGGCTTTACGCCTGCTTCAGGCGGGCGCCAGCGGAATCATCCGGAAAACGGCCGAGCTCACCAGCCTCTTGGCGTGCTTACGAACGGTGGCCAGCGGCCGTACCTGGATGGAGGACTCCGTCTTTCGCGATTCCGTGCAACCGGGCCGCAATCCACGCTCCGAACTCACGCCACGTGAGCAGCAGGTGCTGCAACTGGTGGAGCAAGGCTTCAAGAACAAGGAAATCGCCGTGGAATTGGGCATCCGTCCCGGCACCGTGAAGATCCACCTGAAGCACATCTTCGAAAAAACCGGCGTCCGCGGCCGCTACGGCCTGGCCCTCAGCGGGCTGAAGGAACGGGGAGTGGTGTCGATCGCCTCCTGACGCCAGGCGGCAGGACGCAATCGACAAGCGGCAGGAAATGCTCGGACACCGCGACCTCAAGGTTTTTCAAGTGGCATACAGTTTGGCTCTCGATATCTTCCGAGAGACTTCTCTTTTCCCAAAGCACGAAATCTATTCCCTCACGGACCAAATTCGTCGCGCATCGCGCGGCGTCGCCGCCAATCTCGTAGAAGCGCATCGAAAGAGACGTTATAAGAACGCATTCGTGCTCAAAGTTTCAGATGCGGACGCCGAAGCCACCGAGGTCCAGGTTTGGCTGGACTTCGCCAAAGACTTCGGCTATTTGTCGCCGGCCAAACATGAAGAGCTAATAACGAAGTACGAAGAACTGGGAAGAATGCTAGGCGGCATCTTGAACGCCCCAGAAAAGTTCCTAACCCACTAGCCTGCTTCCTGCCGCCTGCTTTCTGCTTCCTGCCGCCTGC
>PMUN01000158.1 GCA_003166875.1 Bryobacterales bacterium
TCTGGCCGAACCAGCGCGAGTTCTACCACCAGACCATCGGCGCCGGACTGCGCTGGGCTTCGCTCGAACGCTGAGGCCAGTTTGGTTGTAGGGCAGGATGTCATCCTGCGGCGGGTTGCTAACCCGCCCAATCATTCATACCGCAGCGCCGTCATCGGGTCCACGCGCATCGCCCTCCGCGCAGGAACGTAGCTGGCCACGATCGACACCAACGCAACCAGCGCCGGCACAACAACAAGAATCAGCGTGGTTCCCGCCGGCATGCCAGGGAACATGCTTCCCAGCAAATTCGGAAGCGGAAACGCGCCCAGCAGGCCCAGCCCAACACCCAAACCGGTGAGCATCGCGGATTGGCCCACCACCAGCCGTAGAACATCGCTCTTCCCCGCCCCCAGCGCCATGCGGATTCCCACTTCACGCGTTCTTTGCGAGACGTTGTAAGCGATCACGCCGAAGATTCCCACCCCGGCCAGCAGCAGAGCTAACCCGGCAAAACTGCCCATCAGCCAGCCCATCAATCGATCGCCCATGCCTGCATCGTCCACCACCTGGACCATGGTGTGGATCGCGCCCACCGGCTGATCTCGATCTACCGACCAGATGGACTGACGCAGCAAAGGCGCCAGCGTAGCCGGATCGGCTTTCGATTGCACCACCAGGATCATGGTGTCCCGCGGTTTTTGCAAAAACGATTGGTAGATTTGCGGCTCGGGCTTCGACTGTCCCCTAAAATCCGGGACGTCGCCCACCATACCCACGATCTCGCTCCAGGCTTCGTTTCCCGGCTGGCCGCCATCGATCAGGATTCTTTGTCCAAGCGGATCCTGCTTGGGGAAGAATCGCTGCGCAAAGGTTTCATTCACGACCACCGTCAAGGGCGCTTTGCCTGAATCGGTTTCCATAAGTCCACGGCCTTTGACCAAAGGAATTCCCATCACTTGAAAATATTCAGGCCCAGCCACATAGTGACGCGTCTTCAGCTCCAGACCCTTCGGAATGACGGTCGCCCCCTCCAAACGAAAGCCTATCTGGCCAGCAGAGGCGGTAACAGGAAGAGCGCTGGACACTGATGCCCGATCGACACCGGGAAGGTTGTACGCGCCCAGTACAATCTTTTGAAAAAACGCAGCCTGTTCCTTTGGCTCCGCATATCTGGCGCCCGAAACTCGAATCTCGGCGGTGAGAACATGTTGGGGATTGAATCCCAGCGGATTCTGCATCTCTACCANNACCACCAGCGCCCTTCGCAGACGCCGGCGCTCCACTCCTCCCGATCCGCCCCGCGCGCCTTGGGCTAACCCCGCGCTCAAGCCCACGTTGGACGCCTGGATCGCGGGAAGCAAGCCGAAGAATATCGCGGCCAGGATGGAGATGAGCGAGCAAAACACGAATACAGGCCAGTCCAACACCATTTCGGAAGCCATTACTTGAACGTAGTCATTCCAAGTGAGACTGGCTCGTAGCAGGGCCGTTCCCCAAATGGCAAGCAAGAATCCTAGACCACCTCCGGCCACCCCTATCAGTAGACTCTCCACTAACAATTGCCTAACCAACCGCCATCGTCCGGCGCCTACTGCCGCGCGAATCACGAATTCCCGCTGCCGGGCAGAATTGCGGGCGATAAGCAGGTTTGCGATGTTCGTACAAGCGATGAGCAGCACAAAAACAACCGCGCTCATCAACAGCAGCATCGCCGGCCGGACGTTTGCATATTGAATCGTGAACTCCTGCAGCGACAGAACACGGGCAGACCAATTTTTGTCTGACGCCGCATAACTCTCCTCCAGCCGGTTAGCGATGGTGGCCATTTCCGCCTGCGCCTGCTCCGGCGAAACACCAGGCTTCAATCGTGCTAGAACACTGAGCGGCCGTTCCGCTCGGCCGCCTGGACCCAATTGTTGCGGCGTGAAGATCAGTGGTGTCCACACAGAAGCGTTAAAAGCGTCCAACCGAAACTTAGCCGGCATGACTCCAATCACCGTGTAACGCTCGCCGTCGATGGGTATGGTTTGACCGACGATGGCGGCATCCGCATTGAAGCGGCTTTGCCAAATTTTGTGGCTGAGTACCACTACGTGCTCGTCCCCGGGCTCGCCCTCTTTTTGCAAAAATGTGCGGCCCAGCACGGCCTGGACATTCAACACTTGAAAATAATTGGCGGTGACATTGAGAGCCGCCACACGCTGCGGCTCAGTTCCGCCGGAGAGAGTGACATCCCGATCCGCTGCGGCCGCTAACTCCTGGAAACTGTGAGCCTGTTCGCGCCATGCGATATAGTCCGGAATCGATACGCCAGATAATGATTGCGGGGCAGATTTGTTGATGCTGGAAACGATCATCACACGGTCAGCATCCGGAACGGGAGGTTTCCGGAGCAGAATCGCACTGACCGTGCTGAATATCGTGGTGTTGGCCGCCACACCTAAGGCCAGCGTGATGACTGCCACTAGAGTGAAGCCCGGGCTCTTTCTCAGAGTCCGCAAGCTGTATCCAAGATCCTGCAGCGTGGTCTCCACTATCGGAACGCTGCGCCGCTCGCGATAAATTTCCTTCGCTTGTTCCATCCCGCCCAGCTTGAGAAGTGCCTGGCGCCGAGCCTCCGCGGGCGCCATCCCGGCTTGAAGATTGCCCTGGATCTGCAGCGCGAGATGGCCTTCCATCTCATCCGACAGGTCTTGCTCTTTCCCGTTTTTGTGGAACAATCCCGCTAGCCGCACCAATCCGCCGCGGAGCCGTCTTGGAGCATCGCTCATATTGGATTCCAATACCAGCATGCCATAGGCTCCTATTGGAAAGCAATAGTCAACGCCGGTCAGCGCCGCTGATCATTTGCTGATATCGTATCCCTAGAGGGGGTGCTGGCCATGACGCAAGCAACCAAGGCGACAGTAGATTGGGATCCGAACAAGAAGCAATGGCACGTCCGCGTGCAGATCGGCGAGGAAGTAATTAAACGTCCGCTTCCCAAAGCGGCGCAAGACGCAAACGAAGACTCCTTACGGTCTCAAGCCGTAGCGACAGCGAAGGACGAGGGCTACACCGTAGATCCCTCCACCGTAGCGATCGTACGCTGAGCGGCAGCACAGTCAAACATTCGCGTTTATTTGCGTTCATTCGCGGCCAATAAGCCTGCGAATGCGGCTTACAGAATCAGCTCAGCTTCCAGCGACTCGCTGTCGGCGGTCTGCTTCATCCGGAAGCCCAGCCTCTCGAATACTTTCTGCATGGGCCTGTTTTCAAACAAGACCGTCGCCGTAATGCGTTGAAGCTTCTCCGCGCGCGCGAAATCCACTAACTGGCGCACCACCGCGGTCCCAATGCCGCGCCTTTGGAATCCGTCGCTCACGATCACCGCCAGTTCAGCTTCCTCCACTGTGTGCGATTTCACCAGCCGTCCTACCGCTACAATCTGGCGCTCTCCGCTGGCCGGATCGTCGCGCTCCGCTACCAATGCCATCTGCCGGTCATAGTCGAGAAAGCACATCCGCGTCAGACGTTCGTGCGCCGTGCGCTGCTCCAGTTTCATCCAGTGGAAGTAGCGCATGTATACTGTGCGTTCCGACAGCGTGTGATGAAAGTTCACCAGCAAAGGTTCGTCTTCAGGCCGAATGGGGCGCACCGTGATGCGGCTTCCATCTTCCAGCGCGATCTGTTTTTCATAGCGCGTAGGATATGGCCGGATCGCGAGTTTGGGCAACTCCGATTGATCCGTGGTTTTGCCGTACACCACCACCCTTGCATCCAGCGCGATCAGCCGTTCCGGCGATGCCAGCAGCGGATTGATATCGATCTCCTTGATCCAGCGCTGTTCTGTCACCAGGCGGCTGAATTTTACCAGCAGCTCTTGCAACGCCGCGATATTCACCGGCTTTCTTCCCCGCACGCCTTTCAGCGCCGTGAAGATCTTGGTCTGTTCAATGAAACGCCGCGCCAGTGTCGTATTCAGCGGAGGCAACGCAAGCGCCCGATCCTGGAATACCTCCACCAGTTGGCCGCCCGAGCCGAACAACAGCACCGGGCCAAATTGCGCGTCGATGCTCGAGCCCAGAATCAGCTCGTACCCTTCGCTCGAAATCATCGGTTGCACGCTGACGCCGCCAAAATGTTCGTGCCCGGCCTTCTCGCTCACCGACGTCTCGATGGCCGCATATGCTTCCCGGACTGCTGCCTCGTCCGCCAGGTTCAACTTCACGCCTCCGACATCGGTCTTGTGCGTGATGGTCTCGGAATTCAGCTTTAGGACCACTGGATATCCGATATCCCGCGCTGCCGCAACTGCTTCGTCCGCGCTCGAGGCCAGCCTGGTTTCCACCACCGGAATGCCATACGCCTTCAGCACCTGCTTCGATTCGAACTCGGTGAGGATCTCACGGTCCGCCTGACGCGCGGTCTCGATCGCCTCGGCCGCTGCCCCCGGATTGATCGCATCCGAATCAGTCAGTATGGGTGTCTCATAAAGTCCCCGCAGGTTGTAGCTGTACTTCCACATGTAGTGGAACGCCCGCACCGCCGTATCTGGAAAAGGAAAAGTCGGAATTCCGGCACGATTCAGGATCGCCACGCCCTGCGCCGCTTCCTCGCCTCCCATCCAACTGGTCAGAATCGGCTTACCATCCAGCTTCGAGAACCGACTGAGCTTCTCGGCGATGGCTGCGGGATTGGTCATACCTTGCGGCGTCATGATAACCAAAATCCCGTCTACGTTCGGATCCTTGGCCACCACTTCCACTGCGGCTTCAAAACGCTCCGGACCAGCGTCGCCAATGATGTCGATCGGATTATTGTGGCTCCAGTGCGGCGGCAACACCTTGTCGAGCTCTTCGGTAGTGGAGGTCGATATCTCCGCCAGTTCGCCTCCCAGGGTGAGCAGCGCATCGGTTGCAATGACGCCTGGACCGCCGGCGTTGGTGATGATCGCAAGCTTCGGCCCTTTGGGGCGGGGCTGATGGGCCAGCACTTCCGTCATGTAGAAAATGTCGGCGATGCTGTTCACCCTCAAGACGCCAACCCGCCGGAAGGCCGCGTCCAGCACATCGTCCGAGCCCGCCATCGATCCGGTGTGCGATGCCGCTGCCTTCGCCGCCTGCGCCGTCCGTCCCGCCTTAATGACGATGATCGGTTTGTTCAGCGCCACCTCGCGCGCCGCTGACAAGAACGATCGGGCGTCGCCGATCGATTCCATATAGATCACGATGCTGCGCGTGTTCGGATCGTCCCCTAGATAGTCGATCAGGGCGCCCCAACCCACGTCCAGCATGGAGCCGGTGGAGATGAAGGCGCTAAAACCGAACTGCTCGCGCAAGCTCCAATCCAGGATGGCTGTGCACAGAGCGCCGCTCTGGCTCACCAGCGCCACTGTTCCCGGCTTGGCCACGGTGTGCGCGAAAGTGGCGTTCAGCCCGCTCACCGGACACATCACTCCCAAACAATTGGGACCGATAATCCGCATCCGCGTAGGACGCGCCGCCGAGAGAACCTGGCGTTCCAACTCCAGGCCTCGCTTGCCCGACTCGCGGAATCCCGCCGAAATAATAACGGCGCCCTTCACCCCCGCCTGCGCGCATTCTTCAATGACACCCGGTACGGTCTCCGCCGGCGTCATGATAACCGCCAGCTCCGGTGCTTCGGGCAAGCTTCCCACGTTCGGATAAGCTTTGATTCCCAGCACACTGCTCTTCTTCGAATTCACCGGGTACACCGTGCCCCCAAACGGACTGCTGATAAGATTCCACAGCACCGAGCGCCCGACGTGCCCTTCCCGATCCGTAGCTCCAATGGCAGCCACCGACCGCGGCTTGAAGAAAACATCCAAGTCCTTGCGGGTAATATCTCTCTTTGGAGTAACTGAAGTGGTTAGATCACTAATCAAAGCCATATGCTCCTGTTCTTTGGTTCATCAGTTCTTCAGTTCATCGGTTCTTCAGTTCATCAACTGTCCGGTAAACTGAACCGAATAACCGAAGAACTGAAGAACCGAGGAACCGATGAACGGTTTCAAACGCTTATCACCGGACACGGTGATTGGCGAATGATCGAGTAAGCGTTAGCGCGCAGTCTGCCCAACACACCCTCCGCCACGCTCCTGCCGATCACCACCAAGTCTGCCTTTTCACGCCCCGCGGCGCCGCACACCGCATAAGCCACATCCTCGGCCACAACCGAAATCTCGGCGCCCGATCCGACGCAGTCCTTTACAGCTTGCACCCTTTCCTTCGCGTTGTGCATCAGTTTTTCTTTCGCCTGCTGGTCGGCATACAAACTGACTACATCCTTCGCCTCCGGAACGGCATGCACCACTGTCAAACCAGCTCCGAACTCCGCGGCGAATTCTGTCGCCCACCGCAGCGTCGGACAGCTTTGCTCGCCCAGGTCGACGGCGCACACCACTTTCCGGAACGCGATGTCTTCAAGCCTCGGCACATGTTCCATGTGTACCCCGGTCCAAACCGGGCACGCTGCATCGTGCAGAACCTTGGCTGTCACCGATCCCAACATCAGGCGCCGAAAACGTCCATACCCGTGAGTAGGCAGCATGATCAGGTCAAAACTATTCGCCTGCGCGTACTCGGCGATTCTGGACGCGGGTTCCCCATGCAGCAGGACCCTGTTTACATCGAAATGTTTCAATTCTTCCGTCAGATACCCGTTCAGTTGTTCCTGTGTCAAAGCGCTCGCATCGAAGGGTAGATCGTTATATGTGAGCGGCTCCAAGACATACAGGAGTGTGAGTTCGGCCTGAAAATGACCGGCGAAAGTCTCCACCATCCTGGCAGCGTCGCTGCAGCGTTCCGAGAAGTCCACCGGGAACAAAATTCGTTTGGGGGGAAACATGGGCGTACCTCCGAAAAGGTGAGTGCAATCACCCTGCCATCGAAGTGCTAACCTAAGCCACTATTTCTCAGCAGCTTGTCAGCAGGCGCCCGTGGGGGAATCGAGCCAATTCACCCAGTGGGGCAGGCGCTTTCGCGTGCCGTCCTTTAAGCCGCGCGACAAGAAACTACTCAGAGACCGTCTGT
>PMUN01000442.1 GCA_003166875.1 Bryobacterales bacterium
TCTTGGGAAAACTAAGTGGCATTGGGCGCTTCCGCCTGCCAACAGATCTTTTTGCCACCGGCGCTAAACTCCGCTGAGGTACGCGACTTCGCCGGTGCTGTCTCCCAGGTGCTCCGCCGGTATGCCGGCCTTGTCCAGCATCGCTAACAGCAGGTTGTTCATGGGCGTTTCTTTGGAATACCGGATGTGCCGCCCGCCCTTAATCTGGCCAGCCGCGCCCCCCGCTAAAACCAACGGCAGATCGTGATGCGTGTGAGCATTCCCATCGCTGATGCTGCTGCCGTAGAGGATCATGGAATGATCCAGCAAGCTGCCATCGCCATCCGGCGTCGATTGCAGCTTTTCCAGCAAATACGCAAAAGTCCGAACATGCAGCTCATTGATCTTTACCGTTTTCGCGATCTTCTCCGGATCGTTCTGGTGATGTGTCACAGAATGATGTCCGTCCAATACGCCGATCGAGCGGTAACTACGGTTGCTACCCTCGTGCGCCAGCATGAATGTGACAATCCTTGTCATATCGGTCTGGAACGCAATCACCAGCAAGTCGCTCATCAGCTTGGCGTGATCGCTAAACTCCTCGGGGATTCCCGACGGCCGGTCCATCACCGGCATCTTCATCCGAGCGCTTTGCTGTTCGGCCTTTTGGATGCGGCGTTCGATGTCGCGTATGCCGTCGAGATACTCATTCAGCTTGCTGTTATCGCGCGCGCCTAAGCCAGGCTGCAGGCGTCCAACGTTTTCCCGGACATAGTCGAGGATGCTCGAGTCCTCCTGCATTCGTTTCAGCCTGGACGCCGGATCGCTCGAGTCGCCATCCCCGAAGAGGCGCTCGAATACGGCGCGCGGATTCACTTCCATGGGATTCGGAGTGGTGGGAGTGCGCCAGGAAATCGTGTTGGTGTATGCGCAACTATAGCCGGAGTCGCAGCCCCCCACCATACTTGGCTCCTCCAAACCGAGTTCGAGAGAAGCAAATTGCGTCGATTTGCCGAGTTCCTTGGCGGCGATCTGATCCGCCGAGATACCCGCGTGTATGTCGGAACCCTCCGTTTTCTTGGGGTGCACACCGGTCAGCCAGGTTGCGCCCGCTCGTGCGTGATCGCCGGGCCCGTCGCCCAGAGCGCGGCCACTCACCTGGGCCAAGCCACTCAAAACATTCAGCCTGTCCCGGAACGGCTCCAGGGGTTTCATGGTGGAAGCAAAATCGAACCCAACACCCTCGGCCGAAGGAAGCCAATTCGCCTGGATGATCCCGTTTGGAACATAAACGAACGCAAGCCGCACCGCTGGCTTCGCAACGAGACGGGTTGCGGCCATCGCCGGGACCATGGCATCCAGCAAGGGCAGAGCCAACGTGGTGCCAATGCCGCGCAGAAATGTACGGCGAGGGAGCGCCTTCTTTGTGACGATCATGTCTCGGGAGTTCTCCTCATCTGAAAGGGTACACTTTTCACAATTGCATCGATTAGCGCTCGAAAACTCGGGGACGGAGCGTTGGTATCGTGGCCGCTCGCCTCGCGCACGATTCGCCGCACGGCTGGCCGGTCATACGTCTCCAGCCCGCGTCCCAGGGCGTAAGTGAGAAGCCTTTCCGCCACGGTTTGGACGAAATCCTCGCGGCGAGACGTTAAAAGCAGCTGCTTCAGACCGGGCATGCCATCAAACTGAGTGCCGTCCGGCAGCTTTCCGGACGCATCGATTACGTGGCCGGCATCTTTGGTCCGCCACTTACCGACGCCGTCGTAATTTTCAAGCGCAAAGCCCAGCGGGTCCATGCGTGAGTGGCAGGCGGCGCAGACCGCGTTGGAACGATGTTGCTCCATCTGCTGGCGCATTGTCAGGAGACTTCCGTCTTCGCCGTGAGGCTTCAGGTTGGGGACCTCCGGCGGGGGCGGTGGCGGCGGAGCGCCCAATAGATTTTCGAGAATCCATTTGCCACGCTGCACCACCGAGGTCCGGTTCGGGTACGAGGTCACGGTGAGGATACTGCCTTGCCCCAGCAGTCCGCCCCGGTTCGGATCCGTTACAGCGATACGTCGAAATTGCGAGCCGTAAACGTTAGAAATTCCGTAATGCTCCCCCAGACGCTGGTTGATAAAGGTGAACTTGGAATCCAGCAGATCCGTCACAGGCCGATCGGAATGTAGGATGTCCGAGAAGAACAATTCCGTCTCGCGTTCGAAGGATTGCCGCAAGCTGAAATCAAACTCGGGAAAATCATCCGGATCGGGCTTCACCTGTGCGAGGTTCCGAAGATACAGCCACTGGCCGGCGAAATTGCTCTCGAGCGACTTGGAACGGTCATCATCCAGCATGCGGCTCACTTGCCCGGAAACGACGGCCGGCTCGGCCAGCTTACCCTGCTTCGCAAGATTCAGCAGTTCGTCATCCGGGATGCTGCTCCACAGGAAAAAGGAAAGCCGCGACGCCAGCTCGTAATCATTCACGCGGTACACGCTTCCCGAGGCCAGGCCGGCGGGGTCGCGCTCGATACGAAAAAGGAAATCGGGAGAGACCAGCATGGCGCGTAACGCCATTTCCACGCCATTCTCGAAAGTTCCCTCGCGGCGGCCGCGTTCGTAGAAGGCCAGCAGCGGTTTGACATCGGAGCCGCTAATTGGCCGGCGGAAAGCGCGATGTGCCAGAGCGGAGATTATCTTTTCGGCGCACGGCTCTTCGTCCTTCGCCGCAGCCGGCCTGCAGATGAAGATCTTATCCCGGCTAGGCGTGTCTCCAGGACCGGCAATGTTGTAGGGCCCGGAAATCGTCATGCTGACCACCGCCGCCGCCGCGCCTTCGGGTAAATCGTAAGATTTCAGTCTGGCGCCATCCAGCCGAAGATCAGCGAAAAGAGCGGGGCTCGGAGTTGGCGGCTGCTGCGTAACTTTTACAGGCGCTGCGCCGCGCAAGCCTCCAGCAATAAGCTCCGGGAACGCTTCCTGCCGCGGGAATGTCACACCCACGTTACGAGTGCCCGCCTTTACGGGCAGCCGCAACTCCAAACTGTTAGTCTCTTGTGGACCGTCAAACCCAGCCGCGGGCGCCAATTTGATTCTGACGACATATTCCGCATCCAGCGGGAACCGGTAACTTACCGAGAGGCCACCCGCCGAATCGAACGGAAGATCATCGCTCGAACGTTCCCGCCGCCGTGAATTCTTGGGAGGCCTGAACTCTACGCTTTCAGGTTTAACAGCCTCATCGCCCACAGCCAGGCGGCTCACCGTGCGCGCAACCGACATATATCGCTCGATCAGAACCGGCGCCAGCGACAGAACTTCGCCGATGTTGTCGAAGCCGTAGCCGGTATCGTCAGGCGGAAGCATCGCGCCAGGCTTGATGTCCAGCGCGAGCAGATCGCGGACGGCGTTACTGTACTCAGTCCGGTTCAGGCGATGAATGGTTGGGCGTCCGGGATTCGGATGAGCGGCTGCGCCGCGGTCCAGTTCGTCTTGGAGCCACTGGGTGAATGCTCGAGCGGTCGAGGCGTCCGGGCGTGGCATGCTCAGTGGAGGCATCTCGCCCGAATGCACTTTGCGCAGCACTTTTTCGAGGGTGCTGGAGTTCCCATCTATATCTGATAAATTCAGCCCCGCAAGCGAGATCCCTCCAGACTTCAACTTCTGGTTGTGGCAGACAGCGCAATACTGATTGACCAATGCTTGAGACTGGGCCTGGGACGCGTGGGCAACCGACGGACTCGCCAGAACCGCTACACGGAGCAGTACCATAGCCATCCCGACGGATGCGCCCGAGAGTTTAGTTGGGTTCTTGGGCATCCAGTGCTAATCCTAATATAGCGATACTTCAAAGGCGCAATTCAAACTTCCCCGGTTACACCTCGGTCTCTTTGCCGCGTTCTCACTTACTGGTGTTCTGTTGGCCGAGTCTGGGTTGTACCGTCTAGTCTCATATGCAGTCAGTCCGGCGAGGCGCGCCGCTCGCATTTCACCGATGCTCGCACTGAGAGGAGAGCGAGAGCCGCTAGCTTCCGACACCGGGTAGTGGGTCAGTTTGGTTGTGGGGCAGGATGGCATCCCAATGTCACTTAGTTTTCCCAGGATTGCTCAATCTGCAGGCTTAGTGGGGCGGTCACCCTGGACCGCAGCCGACGCCCTCGTCGGCTTGCCGGGTTTTGAAGGAAGCTGCTTCCGTTGGAGAAGAGCGGGTAC
>PMUN01000271.1 GCA_003166875.1 Bryobacterales bacterium
CCATCCTTTGTGTTGTGTGGGCGAAGACACGGCCTGACCGCGATGATTGTAACACTCTCTCCAACGGGGTCGTACCGGCTTCTGTCGAAGCCGTTGCCACCAATCTTAGGATCGACAAGACCAGAGCCATACTCGTGTACGGGCAGGATCGCGCCAGTGTGATGACGGCCATAGCTTGCCGTGTCTCGCTTCCACCATTCTCGCGGAGTTTCTGGCTCTTACGACGGCGCCCAGCGCCGTTAGGTACTCGTGTGAACGCCTGGGATTCGGTCGCCATTGGATCCGCGTCTTAAACGGAGTCCCCATGGGCCTGCTGCCCCCCAAAGGTGATGAAAATGTTGTGAAGAGCCTTTTCCACTTTCCCCTGATTTCGGGCTGTGCCAGTCCGGCGAGCGCTCAATGACTATGCGCGTGATGGCGCTGCCCGGTGTGCCGTTGGTCCGCCGTAGTCAGTGTACGGCGCGCTTCCGGCGGCGTGTCTAGCTGACGGCGTAGCCAGACCGTTAATTCGTTGACCCCGGTACCGTCTTTCAGATTTGTGAACAGGAACAGCCGATCCCCGCGCATTTTCCGCGCATCCCGATCCATTACTTCGAGTGACGCTCCTACGTGTGGCGCCAGATCGATCTTGTTGATCACCAGCAGATCCGACCTCGTGATCCCCGGCCCGCCTTTGCGCGGGATTTTGTCGCCGCCCGCCACGTCGATTACATAGATAAATGCATCCACCAATTCCGGACTAAAGGCAGCGGCAAGATTATCGCCTCCGCTTTCGACGAAGATCAATTCCAAGCCCGGATGCCTGCGCTCCAGTTCGGCGATTGCCTCCAGATTCATGGAGGCGTCTTCGCGAATGGCGGAATGCGGGCATCCGCCGGTTTCGACCCCCAAGACGCGATCCGGCGGCAACGTGCCCTGGCGAACCAGAAACTCGGCGTCCTCGCGCGTGTAGATGTCGTTGGTGACTACAGCGAGGCTGACCTGCGGCCACAAGGCTTGGCTCAGCACGTGCACCAGCGCGGTTTTTCCACTCCCCACCGGCCCAGCCACGCCAATTCGAAATGCCCCGATCTTATTCATCCTAACCTCTCAAAACAGGAAATAACGTTGCGCCAATGGCAGCACACTGGCCGGCTCACAAGTCAGCAACTCACCGTCGGCGCGAACCTCGTACGTTTCTGGATCCACTTCAATGCGCGGCGTTGCCGAGTTGTGGATCATATCCGCCTTGCCGATCTTTCTGCAATTCTGCACAGTGACCAGGCGCTTGCGCAGGCCCAGCCGCTCCACATGCGGCATGGAAGCTCGTGCCACGAACGTTGCACCGGTGGCTTGCGGCACGCCGCCAAACGAACCGAACATCGGCCGGTAAAGCACCGGCTGCGGCGTAGGAATGGACGCGTTCGCGTCGCCCATGACGCTCCATGCGATGAAGCCGCCCTTGATCACCATTTCCGGTTTCACGCCGAAGAACGCTGGGTTCCAGATCACCAGATCCGCTAGCTTTCCGCGCTCAATAGAGCCAACTTCGCGCGCGATCCCATGCGCGATAGCGGGGTTAATTGTATACTTCGCGACGTAGCGCTTGGCCCGAAGATTATCGTTCTGCGAGGAATCACCTGCGAGCGGTCCGCGCTGCACCTTCATCTTATGCGCCGTCTGCCAGGTGCGCGTTACAACTTCACCGATCCTGCCCATCGCCTGCGAATCGCTGGACATCATGCTGATGACGCCCAGATCGTGCAGAATATCTTCTGCTGCGATGGTTTCCTGCCGGATGCGGCTTTCGGCAAACGCGACATCTTCGGGCACCATCGGATTCAGGTGATGGCAAACCATCAGCATGTCAAGATGTTCAGCGATAGTGTTCACCGTCAGCGGTCGCGTGGGATTGGTGGATGACGGCAGAATATTTGGCAGCCCGGCGATCTTGATGATGTCGGGAGCATGCCCGCCTCCGGCGCCCTCTGTGTGATAAGTGTGAATGGTTCGGCCGGCGATGGCCGCGATGGTGTGGTCCACGAAGCCGGCTTCATTGAGCGTGTCGGTGTGAATGGCAACCTGAACGTCATAGGCATCCGCCACGCGCAGGCACGCGTCAATCGCCGCGGGAGTTGTTCCCCAGTCCTCGTGCAGCTTGAGGCCGCACGCGCCGGCGCGGATCTGCTCAGCCAGCGGCTCATTGTCGGATGCGTTCCCTTTTCCAAGGAATCCGAAATTCATCGGCCAAGCTTCGGCGGCGCGCAGCATCTGCTCCAGATTCCAGCGGCCCGGAGTGCAGGTGGTGGCGTTGGTTCCCGTGGCGGGACCGGTTCCACCGCCGATCATAGTGGTGGTGCCGTTCGAAAGCGCCTCGTAAATCTGTTGCGGCGAAATGAAGTGGATGTGCGCGTCAATGGCGCCCGCGGTTACGATCTTGCCTTCGCCGGCAATCACCTCGGTGGCCGCGCCAACAACCAGGCTCAGGTCCACGCCGTCCTGCGTATCCGGATTGCCTGCTTTGCCGATCTTCACGATGCGGCCGTCGCGAATGCCGATGTCCCCCTTGACGATGCCCCAGTGGTCGATGATCAGAGCGTTAGTGATCACCAGGTCGAGAGTGCCTTGCTCGGTTTCGCGTTTCGCTGTGGAGCTCTGGCCCATGCCGTCGCGGATAACCTTGCCACCACCAAAAGTTATTTCATCGCCGTAGACGGTGTGGTCCTTCTCGACTTCGATAATGAGTTCGGTATCTGCCAGGCGAACGCGGTCTCCCGTGGTCGGGCCGTAAAGGTCGGCATAAGTGCGGCGGGGAATTCTTGCGCTCATACCGCCGGCTCCGGACCCTTTGCGTTGAGAGGTCCATTCACCAGCCCATTGTGGCCGAATACGGATCGCGCGCCCCCGAATGCAACTAGCGGAACTTCCTTCTCCTCGCCCGGCTCAAAACGCATTGCCGTGCCAGCCGCGATGTCCAGCCGCATTCCATAAGCCGCGCGCCGATCGAATTCGAGCGCGTTATTCACTTCGAAGAAGTGATAATGGCTACCCACCTGGATCGGCCGGTCACCCGTGTTTCGAACAACCACTCGCGCCACGGCGCGGCCTCGATTCAACTCAATGTCGCCACCGGCGAGGATGTATTCTCCTGGATGCATGGCCGCCTCCTTACTGAATAGGATCGTGAATCGTAACCAGCTTGGTGCCGTCCGGAAACGTCGCCTCCACTTGCACGTCGTGAATCATCTCCGCCACCCCCTCCATTACGTCGTCCCGCGTGAGCACTGAATTTCCCATGGCCATAATGTCGGCTACGCTTTTACCGTCGCGCGCCGCTTCCAGAATCTCCGCGGATAGGATAGCAATGGCTTCCGGATAATTCAGCTTCAGGCCTCGGCCGCGGCGTTTCCTGGCCAGCTCCGAGGCGACGAAGATCATCAGCTTTTCCTGTTCACGCGGCGTGAGATGCAATTCGACCCCCTTCGATTAATGTACTTTTCGAGGAAGCGCGGCGGCGCGGCCACACAGAATCCATTTAGCGGCCCTCCAGAATTCCACCAAGCCATCCGACAGGGAGCGCCCGCTCATCGCGACGCCGCGGACCACGAGACCGTGCTTCCGTAGCGAAGTAACTCCCCATGATACATCGGCGGTGGTTCTGCGATCCGCGATTACTTGCAAGTCATTTTCCAGCGCCCGCCAGTAATTCGCGCTTTCACCCGCACGGCAAACGTAGCAAGATGCGAAGTAGCGGAACGGGCCAAGCCGGGCGATCGAATCCAAGCGCTGGGTCTGAGGCGCGATGTTCCAGCGCTCCGTCGCCATCGGTTCTCCGCACGCGCAAACCTCAAAAGTTGAGGATAGCGATTCATAACCAAACAGCTCGCCCGAAGCATCCCGTCCGGGTGCGATCAGGTCCCACCAGATCATGGAAGCGCCGCGCGCCAGATCGATTCGAGTGCTCTGTTCGAATCGCGAGCCCGCGAATGGTATCAACTGGTCCGGCAAATATTCGAAATACGAATCTTCGCCAAGTGTGACTACGGCGCGTTGCGTTGCGACACGATCGTGCGACCGGCTGCGATACACGCGAGTGGCGCCGGTGGAGGTTAGCTGCGCTTGTGCGCGCGCTCCCACGTCGACGCGCCATTCCAGAGAGTCGGTGTCCAGAATGCCGCCGGATACATTGTGCACATGAGCCAGCTTCTCGCCGGATGGCGCATCGAAGCCGCGCACCACTCGCCAGGGCGGTTGCTGCGTCTTGACGCGAAGGATGGTCGAGCCGCGCGCGTCCAGTTCAAAGGACAAGTGCAGCTGGGCGGGCCGTTGCATTTTCAGCTTATGAACAAGCGGGTGTGCAAGCTGGGGTGGCGCGCGGAAGCGACGTCGAGCAGTGGCGAGAAACAGAACACATCGCCAGGGGATGTATCCGCACCAAGTCGCGCCGCTTCCACGATAGCCGGCTTCAGTCGCCACAGAATTTCGTGTGCACGCGTCTGTCCGAGCGGCAGTAGCCGTTGGCAACAGGATATAAGGGTTGTCAAGGACTGCTGCAGGAAAACGGCTGCTGCCAGTTCCGGATCAATGCCCATCACTCCGGCCGTGAGTCCAAAGCAAAGCGCGAGATGGACTTCGCTTCCGCGCTCTGCCGCCTCCTGAAGGAGATCGCTATTTGAGAGCCGGGCGGCGAGATCAAGAAAGCGCTTGCCCATCGCCGCCGATGCCTCGCGCGATTCCCTGACCGGCCTCCGCGCTGCGAAGTCGAGATTCCAACCCAACCACGTCAAAAGGTGCTGCTGTCTGAGCTCACAGCTTCGAGCGCAATACGCTACCTCCAGCACGCCGACTTCCTGAATGTAGTCCTCAAGGAACGCTTCGAGGTTTTCCGTATTAAGCAGTCCCGCATCCACCAGCGACTCCAATCCGAAGGAGTGCGCCGCGCCGCCGATCGGGAGTGCGCTATCAGCGAATTGCTGTAGGCGCAGAAGCGCCATCATGTCAGGCAAGAACGGTCTCCAATTCCTGCGGCAACGGTCCATCCGCCGCGGCGGCGTCCCAACCCAGCTCCTGACGGACCACATCGAAAAAAGCGCTATGCGTCACGTCCTGTCCCTGCAGCCGCGAAGCCAGGATATCGGCTGAAACCAGACCTCGGCTGGCGGTGATCAATCCGGAATCCCGGATCAGATCGTAATTCCCCCAGCGGCTCCGATAAAGACCGTTCCTATTCCAGCGCACCGCGGAAAACAGACCCTCCACCACGCCACACAGCTCGAAGTGCGATCCATACAGTTTTGCCACGTCCGAGCAGGCGCGCGCAAACCAGGTGATGTTCGGTCCGTGCCAGGCGTCGCGCAGCGGCTGCGGAATCAAACCAAACAGATTGGAGATCCCGAGCCTGGTCGGCCCCTTGAATTTCGCAAAGCTGATCAACGGACAGCCACGGAATTCGAGCAGCGTCTTGGGGATGAATCGGATCGCTTCGGCTTCGGGCTCCTCGTCCCAAAACGCTTCGGTTACGTTCAAATATTGAGCGCGATGCCGCGCCATAACGTCCGCCAAGCCGGTCCGCCGCAGATATTCCGCCTCCTGTTGCCGGATCCACGCGCGATTCTCCTTCGCATCGGTTTCCCAATCGAACTGCGCACTGCCGAGGTTGCGGCTGGTGGTGTGTCCTTCAAGAATGATGGCCGGCGCAGGCAGCGCGCTCAGTAACAAATCCAGCGCAGCTGGATCGGTATACGTTCCGGTAGCGTAACCGTGCCAGGTCACCTTCACCAAGACTCGCTCCGGCGCCGCAGCGGGCAGAATCTTCTCCAAGACCGCAGCGAAAGACGATTGGTCCGCGATGCGCGCAATCGTGCCGCAGCCTTGCTTCCAAAGCGCAGGCGCTGCGGAAGCGTGCCTGGGCGATGCGACGCGGACTGTTTCACGAGCGCGCTTTTCCTGCCACAACCGAGTGATCCGCTGCGCGTACCACGCCGTAAACATGGGATGCGCCCCCGGTGGATCCACCATGGTCAAGTTCGCATTGTCCGGCAGGTTTTCGATCATGATACGCGCGTACCGAACGTGTTCGGTTTCCCATTGGGACTGCGGCAGCACCAGCCACGCCAGCGGTTCCTTCGCGCACCCCTCCAGCACAGTCGCAAGAAAAGGATGCGCGTGTCGAACAAAACCGACCTCAGCCCGCGCCAATCCCAGCTCTTCCCAAAGTAGCCGCGCCAGACGGTAGCTTTGCGCACGGCTGGCGGAATCTCCGTGACCGCTCGGAGCCAGAATCAAGCCGCACCTTTGTGGCGCTACGCCCATCGCTTGTACCGCGCGGCCAACCTGGTCCACGAAAGCGCCCACCACTAGGGGATGTCCTGGATCGACATCATCATGATGAATCACCGCATCGAGATGCTTCCGCCGCGCTTCCCCGAGCAACCGGCCTAGCTCCTCGCGCTGGCACAAGCTGAAATCCAGCGCCGCCGGGATGACGAAAGTTTCCGTCCCGCCTTCGATTGGCAAATCTTCGATCGGAGCCAGCCGCACGTCAGGATCGAAACCCAGAACGCGGGCGCACGCTTGGCGAACATCTTCGGCCTGCACCGGCGGTGCGGCACAATCGCTGGCGATTATGAATCGTGGCATAAATGCTCTGTGATCACCGACTCCCTTACGGTCGCGGCTCGGTAACACTTCTTTCTGAGCCGCGACCGTAAGGGAGTCGGTGCCTTGATCCATTCATCACGATGCCAACCTTCCACCAATGCGGCCGTGTTTCACCATCGTGGCCAACACATCTACCATTGCGCGCACCGCCATCAAAGCGGTGATGTCGGAAATGTCGTAAGGCGGCGATACTTCCACCGCCTCCATCGCGGCCACTCCTTCCTTTGCGACACCTTTGAGAATCGCCAGAGCTTCACGCGGCAGAAATCCGCCTGGTTCCGGCCAGCCAGTGCCGGGAACGAAGCCGGCGTCCACTGAATCCACATCGAATGAAAGATAAACCGCCGAAGCTCCCTTCCACGCAACTTCGAGCGCGATCTCCACCGTCTTGTCGATTCCGATGCGCTCGATATCCTGAATAGTCAGCACCGTTGACCCGCGCTCGCGTCCCTTCTTCACGCCCGGCCGAGGCACTTGCCATCCGCCAATGCCCACTTGCACAAGATTGGTTGGCGGGCAATTCGGAATATTTGTCGCATGGAACCACGGGCAGGTATGCATGATCTCGTCCATATCTTTTTCCTGGGTATCGATGTGACGGTCCAGATGAATGATTCCGACGTTGCCTTCAATGCACTGCGCTACGCCGCGCGCGCAAGGATAACCGATGGAATGATCGCCGCCCATGATCATCGGCAAAGTTCCCTGGGATAGAACGTGCGCCACCGCTTTCGTGATCTGATCGTGGCTCTTGGTGATATTGGCCGGACAGAAGACGTCGCCTACGTCGCACATCTTCACAGATTCGCGTAGATCCACGCCCAACTCGAAATTGTAGGTTGTGTAGAGCGACGAGATGCGGCGAATTCCCTGCGGACCGAAGCGAGTGCCGGCGCGATAAGTGGTACCGATATCAAAAGGCACGCCCAGGAAGGCGACGTCATACTCGCCGACCTTTCGCACGTCCTCCAGATAGTGCGTCTTCAAGAATGTGTTGATGCCGGACCAGTGCGGCAATTCTCCGCGCTGGAAACAACTGATCTCGGTCTTGTCCTCGATGGAGTCGACGCACTCCAGGCCGAACTCCTTGCCGCGTCGAACTTCTTCCTCCCACTGGCGCGATGCAATCGATGTTTCCTGTTGCAACGCCCGCATGCCTTCCATCTCGCTGAAATCCGGCAGGGGACGCTGATGGCCGCGATGACTCGGCGCGTGACGCTTATAAAATGACATTGGTTAATTGTAAACGAGAGGTCTTTCCCGCACTGTCGCTCGGTCCACTTCGCGAACCAGTTTACCGATATCGATTTCTTCCGAATCAAAATCGAGATCCGGAACTCCCAGATCCAGCGCGATGGAGGACCCGCGATTTTCGTCGCCGTTCTTCGCCAGCGCGATGACGCGCGTTCCCAGGCACACTGCTTCGCGCGTGTTGTGCGTAACGAACACGACGGTGGCGCCACTTTCACGCCACAGCTTCTTGATCAGCCGCTGCATTCCGGTCCGCGTGGCCGGATCCAGCGCGGAGAAAGCTTCGTCCATAAGTAAGATCGGCGGCTTCATGATCAATGCCTGTGCGATGGCCACGCGTTGCTGCATTCCGCCCGAAAGCTGGTATGGATATTTGCGCGCGTCCGATTCGTCGAGTCCCGTGTGCCGCAAGTATCGTAGCGCTTCTTCACGAAAGCGGCGCATTTGCAGCGGACGTATCCAGCGCAACCCGGACCACGCGCCGAACGCCGTTACCTCAGGGCCGAACGTGACATTGTCCAATACGGTCTTGTCGGGAAACAGCGAATATTTCTGCGGCACATAACCGCAATGCCGGTCCGGCTGCCACCGCTCACAGCCGTTTACCAGCAGGCGGCCTCGTGTTGGCTTTTCCTCGCCGAGAATCAGCCGCAGCAAGGTGGATTTTCCGCAGCCCGTTTCGCCCACGATGGCGACGAATTCGCCGCTCTCGATCTGGAGCGAAATACCATCGAGCACGGAACGCGCTGCTTGGCCGGCGATCGGATAATCGACATGCACGTTATCGATCTGAATGGCCGTGTCTAACATCACCTCTCCTGAAACCAGGGATGCAGCTTGTGGTTGAGCTTGTTCATCGCGAAATCCACCAGAAACAACAACAAGGCCACCCACAATACGTAGGGAATAATCGTGTCCATGCCCATGTGCCGCCGCAGCAAGGCGATCCGGTAGGCCAGTCCGTCGGTAGAAGCGATCATTTCTCCCGCGAACAGGAACAGCATCACCGCTTTTAAGTTCAGCCGGATGCTGTTGAGCACTCTCGGCCAGATCTGTTTGAAGACGATGCGATAGGTGATGGAAAAATCGCTCGCGCCCAGCGTGAATCCCTTGACGATTTGTTCGCGCGGCACGCTCTTCGTGAGGTTGAAGGTATCCAAAATGATGGTCGGCGTCACGCCGATCACGATCAGCATGATTTTCGAAAGCTCGTCAATGCCAAAAGCGATAAACAAGATCGGCAGCAGCGAGAGGGCGACAATCTTGTCAAAGAAAAGAATGAACCGCAGGAAGAACGCGCCAATCACAGGGAACATCGCCATGTGCAGGCCCAGCAGCACGGCCGGAAACAGTAGCGCCACGCTGATCAGGAAGCGCCGCCCGCTGGCCAGCGTATCCGTCCACAGCATGCTGGTCCGAAACCGCGCCAATAATGACGATCCACTGGCGGCCTGCACCTCTTCTTCCGCGGCGGGCTTGAGTGCGGCGTCCGAAAAGCCCCGAACCATTTGCGCGATGGTGGGCATCACGCGATCGTCCGGATTCTCGCGATGGCGTTGTTGCGCGGCATAGAAATAAAGGATCAGTCCCACGGCGAACAGCGACCAGGACAGCGTCCAGATCGCCGTCCGGCCGGGCTGCGCGTGAATTCGTAGAAAGCTCACAATTTTCCTTGCGCCGCAAGCTGCATGTACGCCGTGCTGAATCGAAACCGGATTCGTTCCGGCCTGCCAAGCACGGCGCCATCTGGAAACTGCACGGCTACATGGTCCACCGATTTTGTTTTTTCACCCAACAGCCCGTGTTGGAAACAGAACCGGCGCACCAGGTCCATGGTCCTTTTCACATCGGCCGAAGACGCCATATCGACCGCGGATTGCGGCGTGTAAAACATATGCGTGGTAGCGAGTTGTTCCCGGTAGGATGCGAGCGAGTCTTGGGACGCTTGCGCGATATCGGTCAATACCTTGTCGGAGGCTGGGCCGGGCACGGACATCAGTTTCAGAACCTCATACCAGGCGCCGGTAATCGCTTTGGCGAACTTCTGGCCGGAACCATCCGCGCGGTTCAGAACTTCGCTTGGCACCACCAGCAAGTCCAGAATCTCTCCGGGGATCTGCGAAGAATTGAAAACCACTTTGACGTCCTTGGCCTTGAGAATCTGTGACACCAGCGGCTTCCACGTCACCACTACCGGCTTGCTCTGATTGGTCAGGAACGCGGACGCGATATCCGAATCGGAAGTGTT
The DNA here is from genome assembly GCA_003166875.1 of Bryobacterales bacterium. Taxonomy (GTDB): domain Bacteria; phylum Acidobacteriota; class Terriglobia; order Bryobacterales; family Bryobacteraceae; genus Palsa-89. The sequence continues at coordinate 10,139 of PMUN01000271.1, forward strand.
CAAATAGTGAACCTGTTTGATCTGCTGCTCCAGCCCGTTTATGGCCATGGCGCGCTCGAACAGGTACTGCGATACGGTTTTTTCCACCAGCATGACTTGCTTGCCTGGCATCTGCGCCAGGGTCAAATTCTGACGCACGATCACCGCATCATTACCGTTCGAATAGTCGCCGATGATGATGGCCGTAGTGTCCACGCCCGCCGCGGCCGGCATGTCCAGCGCCTCCATGTTCGTCATCGCACAAGCGTCAATGTTTTTCGCGACGAACGCATCCAGCGAAGGCGCATAATCGAAACGCTGCACCCGGATATTGATTCCATATTTCGCTGCCCACTTCCGGAGAATCCCCGATTTAGCCATGTAGTAATACGGATTCCAGCCCACGTAAACGGACCAACCCACCGTGAACGAAGGCGTGGCAGCACGCACCGGCGTGGAGGCCATCAACCCGATCGCGAGTGCAATGCTCGCCGCCGAACGGAAGCATGTTCCTCGTTTCGCCAGCGTAACCGAGCCGCGACCGGAAGGGAGCGTCAGATCATCCAAGCTGATATTCAATTGAGGCAGCAACATCGCACCATCCGCGAAACCAGGCGAACTCGGGCGACGTGGCCGATTGAGTGTGATTCTACCGTAACTGTTCTGCACGCGCGATACATCCGCTGACTCGACCCCATCAATAATTTCTATGGAGCGATGATTGACAGGCCGTACCGCGGGGCCGCATACTCATCCTTAGCGCCGCCTCGCTGGCGGCCGTGCAGCAAGGCCTCCGACGAGCCAGTCTCTCGCCAAACCAAGAAACCCGATCATCCGAGATTCTATTCTCCTGAAGGCGGTCATGACACGTTTCTCACTTCCCCTCCGCTTAGCGCTCGCCGGTCTGCTCTTCGTCACATTGCTGCCGCGTGCCAATGCCGACGCAGATACCGGTTCTCTGTCCTATGAGGAGTCGCCCTCGAACGATTTCTTAGTGGATACCGAGATGCCTACAACTGGCGCGACGTTGTCGGATGGCGGCGCGTGCACGTCTGTCGTGATTGTTCCGTTCCCTCAGTCAGACTCACCCGCCGGACCTCTGCCATCAGACTCCACAGATTGCGAAGCCGGCGCAATCAACCGGAATTCGAGAGTCTCCGTGGACGGAGGCCTTACGGGAGAGCTCTTTGTCGTCCCAGTATTAGTTCAGCCGCAGCCGTCGGATGGAGAACTGATGGTCGTGAACCCCGCAGACGCTACGGCGCCGCCGCAGGGACCGTTCAGCCCGTGGCCGCTGGTCGGGGTGGCCACCGCCATCGTCCTCATCGGCGGGAGCAGCATTCTTCGGTTTCGGCGAATTTCAGCACATCGCACATAGAGCCGGCCGACGCGGGTAGTAGACTTGACCCAGGAGGTAACCGATCTTGAAATATTCTCGCCGGGACTTGCATTTACTGCTTCCAGCTCTTGCCTCCGCAACGGCTGTGGCTCAGCAGCAGAAAATCCTACCGGCCGGTGTTTTCCGTTATGAAGATCTCCCCGTGCGCGTCAACGGACAGAATAAGGGACGCGCCGTAATGAACGGTGAAACGCACACGGCATTCCCGATTGAGGTCCATTTAACCGAACTGGGTCCCGGCCAGGAACCGCACCCTCCCCACAAACATATTCATGAAGAGATGCTGTTACTCGTGCGAGGGGCGTTAAATGTAACCATGGACGGTAAGACCACCCGGCTCACCCCCGGTTCGGTTGCCTATGTGGCTTCCAACCACGAACACGGTTGGAAGAATCCCGGCCATGGTCCTGCGGAATATTTCGTGATCGCCCTAGGCCGAGACGATTTGTGAAAAATAGCAGCAACCGGTCGCTTACGGTGAGTGTTACCGAACCGCGACCGTGAGGGAGTCGGTGCCTTTAGCAAAGGGACACTGATTTACTCAGTTCGATTCGTCGATCACTTCCAGCGCGTAGAGTGATGCATAGTCGTGGATGGGAGAGAACGACACCAGCAAGGTGCCTTGGCCGTTGGGCGTCAATCCATGGAAGGTCTTCACCACCGCCTGGCCCAAACCGGCCTCTTTCAACAGGTCGAACTCGCGAAGCAGGGCCACGCCGTTGCAGCTTACGTCAAAAACGCGGGTCCCCGGCTGGCCGCCCAAGGTGCCGCCGGGCCCAAAATACTCCTCGGCGAAATACAGCGACAATCGGTAGGTTCCTTTGTCCACCGGAATCGCGTAATCGAAGCGCCCGTAGCGTTCGCGCGCGAACAGGTCGGGATCCCGGGTCCCCCGGATCTCAACCGCGTGGCTGGCGGACTGGCCGCCATTGTAGTAGCGATCCGGTTTCCAGACTGCCCCGGCTGAATCCGTGTAGAAGCCGTCCTGCGCCGTTATGCGGATTGGATTCAAATGGTGCGGGCTGGCAGGTATAAGTTCGATGGCATTCACCAGCGCGACTCCGGTCCAACCTTGAAACGCCAGCGTTAAGACCTGCCCGGGACCGGGAGTGATATCTTTGAACACCCGAACATCGGCGATGTTCGATCCGCCCGCGTCGGCATAGATATCAAAGCGCGGAAGAATCGGCTTGCCATTCGCACGCACTTCAAAAAGCCGGCTGATTTCGCCGCCACCTGCGGGCATGGCCGGTCCGTAAGTGCTTTCGTCGAAGTACAGGTGCATCTCGTAGACGCCCGAGGCAAGCGGAATCCTGTAGGTGAAGTTTCCGCTCCGCCCGGTTTGAAAGAGCTTAGGGTCATACGCGCGGGCGATGAACTGCCGGTGCACCTCGAAAGGTGTTCCTCCCTCATAGTCACGGTCCGCATCCCATACTTCACCACCTCGGTCCGTATGGGTCTTGGTTCGTCCACAGGCGATGCGAACCGAGCCTTGGACCGCCAGGGCGGAAGGCAGAGTCTTTGCCAAACTCGGAGCTGAAGGACTGCCCTGCACCGGAGCTTTGGACGGGACGGGCGGGTTTGTAACGCGATGCCAACCGAGAGCCACCGCGGCAGCGCCGAGCAGCAGCCCCGCTAATAGAGCCAACCCGGCGATGCGATTGTTAAAGCGCCAGCGTTCCGGCGGATTAACTGTTACAGTTCCCGAAACGGCCGGCGGAATCGGCGCCGCAGGGGGCTGAATTTCCTCTTCCTTTTCTTCCGGCGAGGGGGCTGCCGTCATGGGCTGGAAGACCACTGCATAGTGGCCCAAAGGCACTTCAATCCTCAGCGAGTGCGTTCGGCCTTCCGTTTCGTAATACTCGCGCAGCCGTTTCCGCAGCCTGTGCGCTTCCACTCGCGCGGCTGCGTCTTCGGCGGGATCGAACGACGGCGGCCGGCCCAACACCTCCACCCCGATCTGATACTCCTTAACCTCTTCGGTGGCGCCTTCCAGATATTTGATGCACAAATACTCGAGCAACCGCGACAATCTGGGCGATCGGACAAACAGAGTCGACGCGAGAACGGATTCAAGCTCCGCCCTCGCCTCCCCCGTGGAGGGCGCGACCTTAACCTCAAACATTGGTAACAATAATAGCACAGGCCCTCCCGTAACGCCATCGATTTTCTTGTACGTTATTGGAACTACAGGGTAACGGGGATACAGAGCGTTGCGGTAACGGGAATAACCTATAGATACTTTTGACTTCTCTTTGCTGGGCCAGAGCGCCACAGGATCCATCAGCGGCACAGTCACCGACTCAAGCGGCGCCGTTATTCCCAAGGCTGCGGTAGTGCTGACGGACGAAGCCACCAAGGGCAAACGCGACACCGTATCGAACAGCGCCGGGATCTTCAATTTCCCATCCGTCTACCCTGGTTCTGCGTGAGAACGATCTGCCGTTCCTCCCAAGTTCTGAACCCGTCGGCGGAGATCGTCAACGTGTTACCGCCAAGCAGGAAATCGATGTGGTAGCGTCGGGTGAAGTAATAGTACAGACCGATACGGGTGCTGTAACCAATACCCTCAACGAACATATGATCACGGAACTGGCCATCCAGGGCCGCGACGCCGCCGAGCTGATAAAGATCATGCCTGGCATGGCTGCCACCGGTGGTGGGACAGGGCGAAGCAGGTCAACTGAGCCAACAAATGTTCAGCAGCTTGACTACTCAGAGCAATACGGGCCCCATCGGGAACTTCTCGGCGCAGGGCACGCAACCTTACGGCTCCATGACCATGACGGTGGACGGCGCGAACCTGCTGGACCCGGGCAACGGTGGAACTCAGACCGCCAACATCAACCAGAATCAGATTGGAGAAGTCTCGCTGTTGCGAATGCGTATGGCGCGGAATTCGCCAAGGGCCCGGTCACCTTCCAAGCAATTGGCAAGAGCGGATCTAGCTCATTCCTTGGCCAAGCGTTCTGATGGGAGCGTCCAGCGCGAGTGCTGCCACCTTTGAACAATTGGCCTCGCAAAATCGAAGCCGCCGCCAGCGCACCCCCGCACTGAGCGAGAGTATACTCGTTGAGACATCCTGGGCATGACACACATACTACGATTGCTGCCGGCCGGCGTTTTTGTTTTCACATTGTGGAGTGTGACGCGGCCTGCGGAGGTTCCTTTCAAGAAGATAATGATCGACGGCGGGGCGGCCGAGACTGTTGCGTTCGCCGACATCAACAAAGACGGGAAGTTGGATATCGTTTCGGGAGAGTACTGGTATGAAGCGCCCGCGTGGACGCCGCACCGCTTCCGGGATTTGAAATTCCAGGACGGCTACATCGCCAACTTCTGCGACCTTCCTTTGGATGTCAACAAGGATGGCTACCCGGACATCATCAGTTGCCTTGGTTTTGAGCACCGGATTGTTTGGATGGAGAATCCCGGCAAAAAAGGCGGCGCTTGGCGGGAACACCCCATCGATCAAGGCCAATTCGTCGAGTTCGCATTTCTGGTTGATCTTGATAATGACGGGAAAGCCGAGGAACTGTTGCCGGACTATCTGGGCGATACAGCGCCCACCGCCTGGTACGAGGTGAAGAACGGCGAGTTCGTGAAGCATGTGGTGAGCACGAAGTCGTATGGTCACGGAATCGGCGCGGGTGATATCAACGGCGACGGGCGGACCGATATTATTACGCCGAAGGGCTGGTTTGAAGCGCCGCCCGATCCGCGAACGGGCCAATGGATCTGGCATCCCGATTTCGATCTGGGCGAGACCGGATTTATTTATGCTGTGGACGTGAATGGCGATGGGCGTAAGGACCTGGTGGCCTCCGCGGCGCACGATTACGGGATCTTCTGGATGGAGCAAGGTGCGGATTCCCACTGGACCAAGCACATGATTGACGACACCTGGTCGCAAAGCCATGCCCTGACCATGGTGGACATCAATCGCGACGGCAAGCCTGATTTCCTTACCGGGAAGCGCTACATGGCGCACGATCACGATCCGGGGGCTCGTGAGCCGCTCGGAATTTATTGGTACGAGTTCCTGGTTGACCAAGGCAAGGTCGCGTGGGTGAAGCACGTGATCGATTACAGCTCGCGCACCGGTGCGGGAATGCACATTCCCGTGGCCGATCTGTATGGCGATGGCGGCCTGGATTTCGCAGTAGCTGGAAAGAACGGTTTGTTCCTGTTTGAGAACCGGCCGGGGGCGAGATGAAGTTCGGAGTCAACACGTTTATATGGACCGCGACCTTCGACCAATCTCACTTCGCGCTGCTGCCGCGCATTAAAGAAGCCGGGTTCGATGGTGTGGAGCTGCCGCTGATTAATCCGGATCAGGTGGACGCCGGTGCGATCCGGCGGGCGATCGAGGAGAACCAACTGGAATGCACCTTCTGTTCGGTGATCCCTGCCGGACTGAGTGCGATCTCAGATGAGTCCACGGTGCGAGGTAAGACTCGCGAACATCTGCAAACCTGCATCCAAGTAGCGGCTGAAGCGGGCGGAAAGCTGATTGCCGGTCCTGTTTACTCGCCGGTAGGGTATTTGCCGGGGAGGCGGCGGAATTCGGACGAATGGAATCGCGCTGTGGAATGCTATCAATCGTTGGGTGACGCGTTGGCGCGGAACGATGTGACGCTCGCCATCGAGCCGCTGAACCGTTTTGAGACATACTTTCTGAATACAGCGGAGGATGCGGCGGCGTTGTGCGAAGCAGTGGGTAATCCGCGCGTCGGAGTGTTGTTCGACACGTTCCACGCGAATATCGAGGAAAAAGATGTTGCTAGCGCCTGCCGCCGCGTGGGCCGGCACCTGAAACATGTGCACACGTGTGAAAACGATCGTGGAACACCCGGCACCGGCCACGTGGATTGGCCGGGCGTATTCGCTGTACTGCGCGAGATGAAGTACGACGGCTGGCTAACCATCGAAAGTTTCGGATTCGCGCTCGGGGAACTATCAGCAGCGGCATCCATTTGGCGCGATCTGGCGCCGACGCCGGAGTCGATAGCTTTTGACGGAATCAAATTCCTCAAAGCGCATCGCTAGCACTGCGCCTTCGGCTATTCGTAGCGTAGCGCTTGATTTGGATCAATGGCTGCGGCGCGGCGGGCTGGAATGTAGCTAGCCAGCAGCGTGATGGCCAGTAAGGTGATCGGAAGCACGATGAAGGTCCACGGGTCGAACATGCTGCCCTCTTGCAGCCGGGTGAAGGCCGCTCGAATTATGCGCAGCACGCCGAAGCCGCCTGCCAAACCCAGCCCCACGCCGATGATCGCTAGCAGCATACCTTGGCGCAATACAATACGGAGCACATCCAGTTGTTGAGCCCCAATCGCAATGCGAATGCCGATTTCGCGAGTACGCCGGCTGACCGAATAAGAAATCAGGCCGTAGAGTCCGACCAGCGCCATACTGAGTCCGAGAAGGCCCATCGTGCCCACCAGGTTTACGACCAGATGCATCGTCTGGAGACCCTGCGTCCGAAAATATTCGCGCATGGTGCGCACGTTGTAGATGGGCTGACGGGCGTCCACGGAGCGCACCAGATTGCGGAGCGGTTCGACAAGCGCGGCGGCGTCGCCCGGGGTTTCGACCAGCAATGTCATCCCCGTCAGCGGCTGCTGGGCGACCGGCAGATAGAAGAACGACAAACGCGGCTCGCCGAAGGCCAAATACGTGGAGTCTTTCGCCACACCGACTACCTGAATCCAAGAGGCATCGGGGCCCAGGCTGCGAAAGCGTTTCCCGATAGGATCCTGATGCGGCCAATAGGATTCGGCCATGAACTGGTTGATCACGGCGACGTGCGGCGCTGTGTCCCTGTCGGTCGCCTGGATGGCACGGCCACGCACCACCGGGGTGCCGATCGTTTCGAAGTAATGTTCGTCCACTATGTTGCAAAGCACGGGATCGCTTTCCTTGCCCTTTGGGAATTGATACCCCTCGGGCGCGATATTGTTACTTGCAACGGTCGCGCCATCGAAGGGGACGGCCTGTGTCAGAGCCGCGCTTTCGACGCCCGGCAACTCACGTGCGCGTTCGGCCAGAGTTCGAAAGAAGTTGCGCGTCTGTTCCGGCGAATAGTGCACCAGCGAGGGATTGAACGACATCATCATCAGGTGATCGGTGCGGAAACCGGGATTCGATCTCACCACGGCACGAAGGGTTTGGACGAAAAGGGAGGTGGCCGAGAGCAACACCAGCGATAGCGCGACCTGCGCGATGACCAGCGAATTCCTGCCCCAGGTCCGGCTGCGCCTGCCGGAGGTTTCGGCGGTTTTGAGAGCGGGCACGAGATCGGTTTTCGCGCTACGGATGGCGGGCGCGAGCCCGAATAATAGCGCGCTCAGCACAGCCGCGATCAAACTGAAGATCAATACGCGGGTGTCGAGCTGGACGTCGAGGGAGACCGGAAGGTCGCCGGAAAGCTTGAGTCTATTAAAATAGTCGGCGCCATATTCCGCAAAGAAGAGACCCAGGGCAGCTCCGGCCACCGATAGGATCAGGCTCTCGGTGAGCAATTGGCGGAGCAGCCGGCGGCGAGTGGCTCCAACAGCCAGCCGGACAGCCATCTCACGGGAGCGGGCTTGCGCACGGCTCAACAGCAAGTTAGCCACATTGGCGCAGGCGATGATGAGCACCAGGCCGGCAACGCACAACAGCATGGCAGCGAAATCAGCGTTGAGCGGACTCTGCGCTACGCGCGCCTGCACCTCCGTGCGGACCAGCACTCCGTGGTTGCGGTTGGTGTCGGGATAGGATGCCGCCAGGCCGCTAGCGATGGTTGCCATCTCGGCGTTGGCTTGCGCCTGGCTGACCCCCGGCTTCAATCGGCCTTTGACCATGAACATCCGACTGACGCGGTGCTCGAGCGGGTTCACATTGGGGTCGGCCGAGAGGCGCGGCAGCATCATGACCGGAAGGTAAAGATCCGGATGCACAAGGGGCTGAATGCCGGTGAATTTCTTGGGCGCTACCCCGATGACTGTAAACTCGACGTCGTTCACGCGGATGGCGCGGCCCACTACATTGGGATCCGCGGCGAAACGCTGCTCCCAGGTGTCGTAGGAAAGAACCGCTACTGCATCGCGGCCGGGGACGCGGTCTTCTTCCGCTGTGAAGGTGCGGCCGAGCGCGGGTTCTATTTGCAACGCCCGGAAAAAGTTCCCGCTCACGGTCAGGGCGATGCGTACCAGCGGCAGGGCGTCCCGTTGCTCGGCTACGCCGGCGAAGGTGTAGGTAGCGGCAGTCAAACTCGCAAAGGATTTGTTCTTGTCGCGGAGGTCGACGTAATCCGGATAGGAGATGAAGCCGAAGGCGCCGACGGGAAGATCGGGCGCGGAGTCGCTGACGGTGACGACCTGGCTCGGGCTGGGGACCGGTAACGGACGGAACAGTAGAGCATCCGCCAGGCTGAACATGGCCGAATTCGCCCCAATGCCGAGCGCGAGCGAAAGCACAGCGACAGTGGTGAAGCCCGGAGTTTTTCGCAATATCCGTAAGGCGTATTGGATGTCCGATAGCATGGCGACCCCTTGAGGGACGGGATAAGCAACTCGAATGCCAGCGATCAAAGCCAGGCAACCAATAAAGTTAGCACCGGGCCGGGATCGGGCATTGTCCGAAACTGGGATTAAGCGCGCGTTGACTGTGCAATACTCGGGATTAGTGAATCAGCGAGCCACATCCTGGCTTCTCGCGGCGCTGATGGCATTGTGCGCGGCGCACGCCGTGCCGATTGCTAGCGTCGAGCGAACCGGCGCGAACTGCCCGATTGTTTGGGTGGCGCGGGCTCGCTCGGAGCAGCCGGCCGCCGTACGGCGAGCTGTGCGGCGATCGCACGCTGCGCTGTTTATCGCGCTGGCCGACGATCCACGAGCGAATAGCTCTCTTTTCTCGAAATCCCTCTATCAACGGCCCCCTCCGGTCCTTCTTTCTTAATTCGGTTCGAAGAGAGAAAGGAGGGCATCATCATGCGCCGTTTATGGAAGCGCTTATTTCAATATTTATTTCCTGATTCAGCTCGGACTGAGTCAGAACTTCAACCCATTAATCTCAGGCGTGCGGAGCTTGCGGCGCTGAGCGACGACGAATTGAAAGGGGCCGGCCGGCGCGCGACCACTCTGGTAGAAGTTGTCGCGGTGACGGCCGTGGTGGCAGCCCGGGTTCTTGGTCTGGAAATGTTCGACGTGCAGTTGCGGGGCGCGCTGGCCTTGGCGAACGGCAGGATCGCTGAGATGCAGACCGGCGAAGGGAAGACGCTGGCCGCGGTGCCTGCCGTGATCTGGTACGCGAGGCAGGGTCGCGGAGTCCACGTGATGACCGTGAACGATTACCTGGCGCGCCGCGATTCTCAATGGATGGGCGGGATCTATGAGTTCCTGGGATTCTCGGTGGGATGCATCCAACAGGGAATGTCGGGCGAGGAGCGGCGGCAAGCTTACGCCTGCGACATCACCTACGCCACGGCGAACGAAATTGGATTCGATCTTCTACGCGACGGGCTGGCGCTTTATCCGGCCGATCAGGTTCACCGGCCGTTCGCAATCGCAGTAATCGACGAGGTGGACTCCATCCTGATCGATGAAGCGCGCATTCCACTGGTGATTGCCGGAGGCACGGTAGTCGAAGAACCGCTGGCAGTTCGCATGGATCGCCTGACGCAGTTTTTCCGGCGCGGTCAGCACTACACGCTGGACGAGTACGGCAGAAATATCGCGCTTACCGACGCAGGGATCCACGCCATTGAGAGCCGGTTTGGATCCGGGAACCTGTTTAACGAAGAGAATCTCGCGCTGCTTACCGCCGCCCAGGATTCCGTTCATGCCCACGCGCTGCTGCGGCGCGATGTGGATTACCTGGTGAAAGACGGAGCCATCGAATCCGTGGATGAGTTCAAGGGGCGCATCGCCCAGGATCGCCGCTGGCCGGCCGGACTGCACACAGCGATCGAAGCCAAGGAAGGTGTTGCGCTGAAGACGCAGGGCCGCATTCTGGGATTGATCACGCTGCAGAATCTGATCGCGCTATATCCCGAGGCATGCGGGATGACCGGAACCGCGGCTACGCAGGCCGAAGAGTTTCGGGTGGTGTATGGACTCGATGTCGAAGTGATTCCGCCCAACCGGCCGGTGATTCGTATCGACCATCCGGACGTGATTTTCGCAACTAAACGGGACAAGGAGCGCGCGGTGATCGAGGAGATCCGGCGCGTGCATTTGACCGGGCGTCCTATTGTAGTTGGAACCCGCAGCGTGGAGGAGTCCGAAGGTCTCAGCTCTCGGATTCGCGACATAGCGCATCAGGTGCTGAACGCGCGGCATGAAGAGCAGGAGGCGCAAATGATCGCACGCGCGGGCGAGCTAGCCGCTGTGACGATCTCGACCAACATGGCCGGCCGCGGGACCGATATCAAGCTGGGCGAAGGAGTGGCGGAGTTGGGAGGCTTGCACATTATCGGAACGAACCGGCACGAAAGCCGGCGCATCGACAATCAGCTACGCGGACGCGCCGGACGGCAAGGCGATCCGGGCAGCTCGCGATTCTTCGTATCGCTGGAAGATGACCTGTTTGTAAAATTTAGCGCCGAAACGGATCAGCTCGACCGCGATCCGGAGAGCATGCAGCGGACGGTGGAGGGCCAAAACCTCGAGACCCGGATGTTTCTTCGCAAATACGAGGGCGTGCTGGAAGGGCAACGGCAGGCCATCCAGCGCAGGCGGCAGGATATTCTGACTGGCCCTGCTCCGGACCTGGAGCGCGTGATTTCCCTCACGACGATTGATGACCTGTGGTCCGAATATCTAGCCGGCGTCACGGACATGCGCGAGGGTGTCCAGTGGCTTTCGTGGGGCGGTCGCGATCCGCTGCACGAGTATCTGACCGCCGTCGATTCAATGTTCCAGCAGCTTGAGACTCGAATCGATGAGGAAATCCAAATGCGTGTGGCGGAAGCCGAAGCAGGCGGTGGCGCTGATCCGACCGAGCGCGGCGCAACGTGGACATACCTGACTACCGATCAGCCGTTCGGAACCGCGACCGAGCGGATCATGCGGGGGATTGTGCGGAAGGTGCGGGCAGGGAGGGTTTGGGGATAGTTGTTTTCAATGCGAACTGAATTAGTTATAGTCCACAATACTGTAGATGCGCGAATGAACGAAGCTGCCAAGAGCAACCGTAAGCAAGTGGTTGGAAACGTGCGTCCGGACGGTCAAGACATCGACCTAACGGATATTCCAGAGGTGAAGGATTGGAGCAAAGCCGTGGTTGGAAAGTTCAACAGGCCCGTTAAAAAGTCGCTACCGGCTCGGTCTCCGAAATCCAGGAAGTAGCGCGTTTATGCCTATGAAGGTGCGGGAGGGTGATCCAACTGCTTGAAAGGCACGGTTGGCGGGAGACACGCTCGAAGGGTAGCCATCGGCACTTCAAACACGCCCAACAGGCGTTACTTGGTTACTGTGCCGGGAAACGATGGTAAAGAACTGGCGCCGGGAACGTTAAACGCTATACTCAAGAAGGCAGGCTTGAAATGAGTCTAAGACGATATTCCCTGGTGATCGAACCAAGCACTACAGGCTACTCGGCTTTCTCGCCGGACGTTCCAGGATGCGCCGCAGTTGGAGACACGCCGGAAGAGACCCGGCTGAATTTCCAGGACGCACTTGTGGCTCACTTTGAGGCGATGCGTGAGATTGGGGAACCGATCCCGGAGCCACGTGCGGCGGTCGATTACGTCGAAGTCGCGGCATGAAATCGCGCCGCATAACAGAAGCGTTTTTCTACTCCGTCTAAACAATCACTGTCGGCCCTGATCTGTCCCGACTTGTTGCCCTCATCGCTCTAACGAACGAATGTCATTACTGTGGGCTCTGCAGTCACCAATGCAATCGTATTTTCTGCCGGACAAACCCAGCCAATCCTTCGATGTCCGGGAAGAGCGAAAGGTCGTGTATGTTGAATTGGAAAAGCTGCTCTTCCACTTTTTCTAGCGCATCTTCTGGCACTCGGAAGCGCTTGTACCATTGCTGCTTCTCGCCCTGCATCATGAACTCCAGGGATGTTTCGAAAGTAAGGTCCTGAGCCCCGTTGAGAAGAAATACACTTTGTTGGCTAGACAAGCGAGGGTTTTGAAGGGGTGGAAGGGCCACGGCTACAAAGCCATTGCGGTTGAAATGCTCTCTCCGAACACCACATGGATCAAGCGCGTTGCGGATCAACTCGTCCCACTGCTCGTCTTCCTCTTGTACCCGCTGAAGAGACGAGGCCGCGTCCTCGGCGCGAGACCCGACTCTGCCCCCCTTGTGCGGCTTTCCCGTTTTCTCACGAACCTTTCTGTCCGCTTCCCGACTCGTTTTGACGGCCTGTTGTCGGAGCGCGGCTGCGTCGATGCCCCATACTTCAGCGTAAGCGAAGTTGTTCTTCTGCCGATTTCGAAGGGCAAAGTATAAAGCCACGTATGGCGAATCTGTGAAGTCGAGGAGGCGAGTGGGCGCGCCGTAGTGTTGCATGACTGCGAGCCAACCGAGCTTGTGGTCCGTTGGAGGGACCTGTGCCGGGTCCAGGTGCATCCGCGCCTTCGACTGGAACTCCCGGAGAACTCTGTATTCAGCCTCTGCCCAATCGCAGTAGGGGAAAACCCGCTCAATTGAGGGTGCAAGGGAGTAGCTCTCACTTTTGTGTCCTCTGAAAATCCATCCTTGGCGATAGACCTCCCCGTCTTCGTCTCGTCTCAATATTGGCTTGGGTAGCTGGTCAAACTCCTGAGTAATCGCGGCCCAGTCGGGGCATATTTGGACGCTCTCCCTGAAACGAGACTCGTTCTTCTTCGCGGCCATGGCTCTTCACCGTCTGACGCCGATACCTGCAGCTGACATTCAAACAGTCTTGTTGTTCATTATGCAACGATTCATTTTGGTCTGCGGCTTGCTTTGCTCCAGAAATTTGGAGTCCCAGCCTGACCCAACTCTTTTTTTCAGGCCCAAACGGACCGCGTCGATGCGGACCAACGGGAAGAACTCGGGTTTTGGTGCGCCATTCCTTCATTTTTGCAAGAATCGAAGTAACCGCCCCTCCGACTTTTTCGCCCTGGGGCCCGTCTTTGTGAATGGAGCCGAAGTTTGATATTTCGGGAGGTTGAGGACCGCGACCTGGTCGCGAAGGCGCGGGGGTTATTGCGAGCCGCGCGCGTCGGTCGAGTCCGCGCCACCAGGTTTGTGTGCGGACCAGTTTCCGGTGCGATGCAGCTTTCCGTTACTGATTCGGGCTTGACTGTGGCATTGGCGCTAGGATATGTTGGATGGCAATAATAATGCTGTGAACCAAACCAGTGGCAGACAGAGTCAGATAGTCGGGAGGTTCGGTCGTGGCGATCAAAACGGTGAAACAGGAAGATAGGCACGATTTGCGGCGTCGCTTGCAGGAAGCCGCCGACGAGGCTGAGTCCGTCATCCGCCCAGCTGGGCTAGCGAATAGTATTTCCCTTGTTTTTCATAGACTTAGAAACCTTCGGGCCACACGGCGTGCCCCGGTTGATCGAGGTAAAGCGGAGAGATAGCTCAGAACAGACCATGGTGCCCAGTCTGTTCCTTGCCCGCTCCGACGGGCTGAATCTCTGAGAGGCGGCCTTGGCCTTATTCGCCCCCACGTCCATATGTCGTCCCCGATGAGCGATGTTTTGACGCTCATGGAGTTGCCTCTGCGACTTGGCATCGCCAACGCTTGTGGTCACCGCTGTTCCCGGAGTTTCCTGGGAATATTTTGTTCTAGTTGCATTCCCTCGCCTTCCATGGAGACCGCGGTCATGCGTACATGAAATTAGGTGACGCCGGCCACGTGGCAAGTTGGCGCCTTCGCGGTCTGCGGTCTGGATTTTTCGATCGCACGGAACGACCGCGACCGAGAGCAGTTGCGATCCGTTCTCCGGGAAGAATATGTGAGTTCAGAGATGCATCGGATTAAGAATGTTCGGAGGCGTTACTCGACGATTGGGCTAGACCGTGTTGCACGACTTCGGACGTGGCCCATGGGTCTTCCTGAACACCTTGGGAACTGCATGGCGCTGAAATGGCGGCTGCGGGCACCGCCCGGAACCCTCGGTGCGAGGACACGACGGCCTCCCCAATATGGAATTGAGGCGAGGCTGATGCATTGGGAGCTAAAATACCCGGCCATTTCCTCCCCTTTCAGCGGCCTCTGCGGGATCAACTGTCTTGGCAGAAGCGAGTGTGAGCTGATAAATCCCTGCGACATATGGTATAGTTCCGTAATTCGATCAAAAATGAATAGGGTACTCGATCCCGATCAGAACGAGGAGTCCGCGATGCTCGGACAGGCGACCAGCTTTGTCTACGCTGCGTGGTGGATGTACAAGTTCTTCTTTAGGCAAGCGATTGTCGGAAGATTACTTCCTTGGGTTATGGGGATTCTGTTCGTCGTCGAACTCCTCGGCCCGCTTACGCACCTCGGGGAATTACCTTCATCTCTTAGGCGCGTCTTAAGCTTGCTGCTTCTGCTCACGGCATTGGTCCTGATTTACCACCACCAAAGGCTTCGCTTCAGGATCGGACGGCACAACGTTCTCCTAAGCTCAACAATGGTGCTGCTGGAGGACGAGAGCGTCCGGCACCCGGATCATCGCACAGGCCGAGATGCGTCTTTGCAGTCAATAGCGGATACTTTGCAGGCTCTCGCCTTCGCCGTTGAATATGGAGACCCGACTCACGTTGTAAATGCGTCTGTCCTGTTGCGATCAAGAAGCGGGGAACCTTTTCACCTTCTGTGCCAAGATCCGCGCGGTGCATTCCGGGCTGACCTTGCGCTTCATCCCCTCAATAGCGTTGCTGGGAAGGTTTCTGAGGAAGCAATTGGAGCTCTGTTGTATGTGCCAAGGACCGATTTCGTTCACGCGGTCAGAATCGCGCAAGAACAAGGCGTCGCCGGGGGTAAGATCTTCCGCACCGCCAGGATGGTTCCGAACGCGTTTCAAAGGTTGGGCACCGACCCAGCCGTTTTGAAGAGCCTGCTTTGTGTGAAGATTCCGATAGAGCCCACCAGGGGCGATGAGGGTGTTTGTGCGGTGTTGTGCCTTAGCAGGGACATGAAGGACGCGATGGGCGACCTGGAGTTTCATGCCATCAAGGTTGCCGCCGCATTAATTTCCATAAACCTGAGCAAGGACCCAAGCATAATAACTGAGAGGAATCGGGTGAATTACCTACGAGGTAGTGGGTATTATTAGCCGAGATGTCAGTAGGCCCCGGTCCACAAAGCCGGGTGTAACGAAAGGATCGACCGATGAGTCAAAACTGCAGGAGTTTTCAATGGCTACCGGCGCGGTGAAACCAGATGTCACGAAGGGTGACCTGAAGACACGACTCCAGGATGCGGCTGCAGAATCTACATCGAGCGTGCGACCTGTGATCGGGCTGGGTGACGTCGCTGCGAGTCTTTGGAAAGTTCTCGTGACCCGGCTGCAAGTGCTGCGGAATCACAAAAGCGGCACCGCCTAAAAGCGCTACGCAACGATAGCAACAATCTCCGGGACTAAGAGCAGAGTGCGTTCAGCGCCTCTGTGGAAGGTCTGTATCCGTCTAAAGAAGCACCAAGCCCACCAAATTACTTCCCATTCAAATTAGGTTTTAAGATCCAGCTAGGAGCGATACGCGAACCTCGGAAACCTTCGCGTCGCGAAGTAAGAATATGGCATGGTCCAAGGTCTGTCACGTCGTCCCCTGTTTTTTGTGAGAATCAAAGCAACCGCCCCTCCGACTTTTTCGCCCCGGGGCCCGTCTTTGTGAATGGAGCCGAAGTTTGATATTTCGGGAGGTTGAGGACCGCGACCTGATCGCTAAGGCGCGACGGGGTCACGTGGACGCCTACAACGTACTCGTGTCTCGCTGGGAGAAACGTGTGTTCAACTACCTCCTGCGGTTGGTTTCGAATCGCGAGGACGCGATGGATCTCAGTCAGGACGTATTTTTGAAAGCCTATCAAAACTTGAAAAAGCTGGAAGATCCGGCCAAATTTCCGGGCTGGCTGTTTCGCATCGCGCACAATGAGGCGTATTCGCTGCTGCGGAAGAACCGGCCGGAGGGCGAAATCGCGGGCGAGCTACGAAGCGGGGAATCCAGCGGCCGCATGTTTCCCATCGAGCTGAACCTGGCTGTCCAGAGCGCTCTTGGCCGGCTGTCGGACGATCAACGCGAAGCCGTTCTGCTGAAGGTTTACCAGGGGTTCAAGTTTGAGGAGATGGCGGAGATCCTTTCCTGTCCGGTCTCCACCGTGAAATCCCGCCTATACACCGCGCTCGACCTTCTGAAACAAACTTTAGCTCCCGTGAACATGGGAGGGACCGAATGAGTTGTTCGTCTGTGGATTTGAAAGCGTATTTTCTGGGCGAAACGGCCCGGGCTGAAAAAAGTTCCGTGGAAGATCATGTGCACGCGTGCCAGAGCTGCCGCGAAGAGCTGGACCGTTTGAAGCTGACGGAGGCCGCGCTGCGCTCGCTCCCGGAAGAAGAAGCGCCGCAACGGATCGCGTTCGTTTCCGACAAAGTTTTCGAGCCGCGCTGGGTTGAAACCATCTGGCGCTCGGGTCCGGCCATGGGTTTTGCGTCGGCAGCGCTGTTGGCGGCGGCTATCCTGGTGCATGGCTTCGCACGCCCAGCCGGACCTGGCACAACACCCACGGTAAACACTGCCCAAATAGAACAGCGCATCGAGAATGAAGTAAATGCCCGGTTGGATACGGCGGTGGCGAAATCGGTGTCCGCGACCGAAGCCAAGCAATCGCAGCAAATGGCGAGCATGCTGGATGCTGCCGAGAAGCGCTTCGAATCGAAACGCCAGAATGATTTGGCGGAGGTTCGGCAGGCGACCCGATACTACCAGAATCAGACGGCCCGGCTGACGGTGGCCGCGAACAGGCAGGAGACGCCAGGGCAATGAGACTGACAGCGGTAATTCTTCTGCTGTGCGCCCTTCCGTTTGGATCGATGGCGGACAAGCCGAAGGTGAACGTCGCCATGATCAAAGCTATGGAGGACAGCGTTGATAATCACCTGCTGCGACTCTGGCCGGACGACCCGGTTGAGATGATCGGGGTAACGCAGGGCGCTTACGTCAGCGGATCCGGCGTGGTTTTCGTGAGCGAAGTGAATGTGGCGCCCTCGGCCGGAATCAGCCCGTTCCACAAGACCATCACCCCCGACGAGCTGAAACGTATTCATGAAAAGAAGCTATCCCGTCTTCCAAAATTGAAGGCCGCCATGCAGGAATGGCTACTCAACTCATCCGACTCGCTGGCCCCGGTGCCACCCGAAGAGCAGATCGCGCTGGGAATAACGCTGTTCTATTGGGTCGGCGAAAACACCGAGGGTCTTCCGGCTCAGATTGTGATGCATGGCTCTAAGCGTGCGCTGTTGGACATAAGAACGGGCCGGGCCGACAAGGCGACGCTCTCGAGCGCCCTCACCGTCCAAGAGTTCTGATCCATGCGTCTCGGCGAAATCCTGATTGAGCGCAAGCTGATCTCGGAAGAGGATCTGGAGCGCGCGCTCGAGTTACAAAAAGAACGCGGCGACAAGATAGGCAAAACGCTGGTCGACATGGGCTTCGTGGCCATGCGCGACGTGCTGGCGGCGCTGGCCGATCAGTTGGGCGTGCCGCTGGTGGCCATTGAAGGGCCGCCCTCTGTTTCCACCGAGACCGAAGCGCTCTCGCCGCGATTTTTGCGTCAGTCCCGTTGCCTTCCGGTGGGCCGCGACGATCATACCGTCACGCTCGCGATGGCCGATCCGCTGGATGTGGAAACCATCGCGGCGGTCCGCAACTGCACGGGCCTCAAGATAAGTACGGTGCTGGCGGCTGAGCAGGAAATCCTGGACGCCATCGACAAATATTACGGCCAGTCCGCGCGCGGGGAAACGGATCTGCTGGCCGACGGATCGGAAGCATCGGAGGACCTGGAGCATCTGCGCGACATGGCCAGCGAGGCGCCGGTCATCCGCCAGGTGAATGCCATCATCGCCCAGGCGGTGGAGAAGCGCGCCAGTGACATCCACCTGGAGCCGTTCGAAAAGGAGTTTCGCATCCGCTACCGCGTGGACGGCATATTGTACAACCAGGATCCGCCGCCGCGCGAAATGAAGGCCGCCATGATCTCGCGCGTGAAGTTGATGGCCAAGCTCAACATCGCCGAGCGCCGCCTTCCACAAGACGGACGAATCAAAATTAAGACGCTGGGCCGCGAAGTGGATCTGCGCGTCTCTACGCTGCCGACGCTTTACGGCGAAAGCGTTGTGATGCGTCTGCTGGACCGTTCGGCCGGCGATTTCTACGACCTCGGCCGGCTGGGCTTCGACAAGCACATGTTCAGCCGCATGGAGCATTTCACCTCCATGCCGCACGGTATTTTTCTGGTCACTGGACCAACCGGCAGTGGGAAATCCACCACGCTCTATTCCGCGCTGAAGCGCATTAATTTGAGCGACAAGAAGATCATCACCATTGAGGACCCGGTGGAATATCAGATGGACGGCATCAACCAGATCCATGTGAATACGCAGATCGGATTGACGTTCGCTTCCGGCTTGCGGCACATTGTGCGCCAGGACCCGGACGTTATTATGGTGGGCGAGATTCGCGACCGGGAGACCGCCGATATCGCGATCCGTTCGTCGCTTACCGGCCACTTCGTTTATTCGACGCTGCATACCAACGATGCGCCCAGCGCCGTTACGCGGCTCACGGACATGGGCGTGGAAAACTACCTCATCAGCTCATCGCTGGTGGCGGTGCTGGCGCAGCGTCTGGTCCGTTTGATCTGCGACCGTTGCAAAGCGCCGGACGGCACGCGCATCGCGCCCGATGGAGAAACCGTGCCATGCTTTCGAGGGCGCGGCTGCGAGACTTGCTTCGGGTCCGGTTATACGGGACGAGTAGGGATTTTCGAACTGATGGAGCTGAACGACGAGATCCGCAAGCAGATCATGCGCGGCGATGACGCGCTGGCCATCACGGCTGTGGCGCGCCGCAACGGGATGCGCAGCTTGCGGGAAGATGGCTGGCTGAAGATCTCGCACGGGTTGACGACGCCGGACGAGGTGATGCGTGTCACGCAAGAGTTCTAACCGTGGCGCACGCACTCGNNCACACTCGTGTGAACGCAAGGCGTCCAAGCGGTCAGTCGCTCCCGCCATTTTGCATTAGCGCTCGACCAGGGATAGTCCTCCATCTGCGCCACCAATCCTGCCTTGACTGGATCCCTCTCAATATATCGAGCGATCCGGTTCCATTCATTTTCGTCCCGTACCCAGTGATCATACGATTCGCGTCGCCAGAACTGCTCTCCAGTGCGTCCCAGCAACTTATTCGCTTCCCTCGCCGTAAATCCTTTGAGCGACTGCATCAATTTACTCGGCGATATCAGAGGAAGCAGCAATACGTGGACGTGGTTTGCCATGATCGCAAACGACCCAAGCTGGTAATGACTGAGTTCTCTCCCCTTGAAGAGCGAATCAACCACCGCCTGGGCGATCGCATCCTGCTTGAGGAACGTTGGGCCGGAGCGAGCCGAATCCAAGTACCGGTCCATCCAAACAAACGCTTCGCCGGCGGTGCTCTTGTTGGGCGGCGCGAATCGCGAGGTTGGCAGGCTGCCGTGCAGGTGCCACGTGACGAACAGCCAGCGGCCTTCAGGATAGATATGTGGAAGCCTGCGTTGAGAGTTCACTCGACAATTAGTGCGATTCCTTCCGAAAAACTCTCCGTAGCGCACGCACTCGTGCGNNAACGCGGCACGCAGGAGTGCGTACGCCACGTCAATTCGTCAGAATCCGAGAAGGCATGTTGGGTTAGTAATACACAGGCATGAATAATTTCTATTTCAGAGCCGTGGCTTCGGACGGGCAACTTCGCACCGGCACCATTCATGCCGAGACCGAACGCTGGGTGGCGCAGGAATTGCGCCGGCAGGGCCTGACGCCGGTCTATGTGGGCAGCGAGCCGAAAAAGGCATTCGAGCTGAAGCTGCCTGGCTTCAAGGGCGGTAAACGCAAAGATGTTCTGTTTTTCACGCAGGAGTTATCGACGCTGCTGAATGCGGGCGTTCCGCTGGATCGCGCGCTCACTATCACCAGCGAGCTGACCGAACGCGCCAGCTTCAAGCTGCTGGTGCTGGACATTCTGCGCGTGGTGAAGGGCGGAAAGTCGCTGGCCGACAGCGTCGGGACACATCCGGAATATTTTTCCGAACTGTTTATCAACATGGTGCGGGCAGGCGAGGCCAGCGGATCGCTGGCCGTGGTCTTCGAGCGCCTGTCGGAGTTCGAGCGTACGCGCGACGATCTGCGCAGCTACATAATGTCGTCCCTGGCTTATCCCAGTTTGCTGGTGGTGGTGGGAATCTCATCTATCCTGGTGCTCATGAATTTCGTGGTCCCGCGCTTCGCCATGGTATTCGAGCAATCGCACATCCCGATCCCGGGACCGACCAAAGTTCTAATCGACGTGAGCTACTTTTTGCGAAGCTACGGATGGATCGGCTTATCGGTGCTGATACTCACAGCCATAGGATTGTATGGCTTCGTCCGCACGCCCGGTGGAAGATTGTGGTGGGACACGTTGCGGCTACGGATTCCAGTGCTCGGTGATGCGCTGCGGAAAGCGGAAACGGCGCGTTTTGCGCGAGCCATGGGCACGCTGGTCTCGAACAGCGTTCCTCTGGTGCAATCCATCGGAATCGCGGGCGCGACGTTGAACAACCAGAAAATTGCCAGGTCCCTGGAAACGGTTGCCACCGGCGTGAAGCGGGGCGAGGGCATTGCGGCTCCATTGAAGCGCGCCGGGCAATTTCCACCGCTGGCCGGCCATCTGTTGAGCGTGGGTGAAGAAACCGGGAGGCTGGATACGATGTTCGTTCGCATGGCCGACATCTACGACGCCGACACGCGCACGGCTATCCGCCGTTTCACATCCTTGTTCGAACCGTTGATCATTCTGACCATGGGGCTAATCGTGGGCACGTTGATCCTAAGTATTCTGGTTGCGATCGTCAGTATTAACGATGTCGCGGTATAGAAGGTTTGCAGGAGGTAGCGCAATGAGAAAACGAAATCGAAGAGAAGCGGGCGTAACGCTAATCGAAATGATGGTGGTGGTGGTGATCATCGCGCTGTTCGCGGCGCTGGTGCTGCCTAGAATGCTGGGGCAAGCGGACCGGGCCAAGGTAACCGCGGCCCGTGCGCAAATCAATGCTTACATGACCGCGTTGGGCTCATACAAACTGGACAACGGCGTGTACCCCACCACCGAGCAAGGCTTGCAAGCGCTGCGCGAGAAGCCCGAGAACGCCACCAACTGGCAGGGACCGTATACGGACAAGGAGATCGGCAATGATCCCTGGCACAACCCTTATGTCTACCGCTTTCCCGGAGAGCACGGTGATTCCCCCGACATTATCTCTTACGGCGCCGATGGGCAGCCCGGCGGGGACGGAGTGAATGGCGACATCGTCAGTTGGAAAAACTAGAACGTTTCTCGTTTCTCGTTTCTCGTTTCTCGTTGCGGAACCAGAAACCAGAAACCAGAAACTAGAAACGTGTTCGGGGATGACCCTCATCGAGATGGTGGTCGTGGTGGGCATCATTTCCCTGATCGTCGGCGTCAGTTTGCCGGCGGTTACTTCCGGCATCGATTCGCTTCGACTCAACGCGGCCACTACTAGCGTCGTGAGCTTTGTGAATTCGGGGCTCAATCGAGCGGAGCGGCGGCAGCAGGTTGTGGAGATCACTATTTCGAAGAACGAAAATGCGCTCTCGATGCGTTCCACCGAGCCAGGATTCTTCCGCAAACTGGAATTGCCCGACGGCGTCACCATTACGCACGTTCTTCCGGAGTCGCTCGAGAATCCCGATGAACCGCGGATCTTCATGCTGTACCCCGGCGGCGCCCCGCCACGCTTCGGAGTCCAGCTTATGAACCGCAGAAACGTCGAGCGCATCGTGCGCGTGGATCCGATCACCGGAGTACCGCGCGTGGAGCAGCCGCAATGAAACAGCGCGGCTTCACTCTGCTGGAAGTGCTGGTGGCAACGCTCATCATGGCGGTCGCGATCACAGGATTGCTCTCCGCTCTCTCCACTTCGTTAGGAAGCGCCGCGCGGCTTACCGATTACGACCGTGCAGCCCTGCTGGGACGCCAGAAGATGGACGAGTTGCTGATTGCCAGCAAGCTGCCGAAACTAACGCCGTTTGAAGGAACCTGGGCGCCGGAAGTAGCTGGCGACCTTCGGGCCGGATGGCGCGCGCGCATTGCGCCATTTGAAATGCCTCCTACCGCGGGACCGGGCACGCCTTATCTGGAGCGAGTGGAACTCGAGATCTGGTGGATGAACGGCGAAAAGCGCCGGACCCTTGCGCTGGAAGGCTTCCGAAGATCCGTGATCACGCCGGAGGATCGCGCGTTGGGGATAGGGCGATGAGACGCCAGGCGGCAGGCGGCAGGCGGCAGGCGGCAGGGCGGTCCCCCGAACGAGAAACGAGAAACGAGAAACGAGAAACGGGTTTTACTTTACTGGAATTGCTGGTCGCGATTACCTTGTTTAGCATGCTGTCGGTGGCGATTGTGATCTCGTTGCGGGTCGGGCTGAGCGCGATGAACAAGGTTGACTCTCGCCTGATGAGCAACCGGCGCGTGGTCGGCGTGGAGCGTGTTCTGGAGCAAGAGGTGGCAGGCATTATGCCGGTCACCGCGGACTGCCAGAACAACGGAGATGGTCCCCCGGCTCGGATCGCATTTTTTCAAGGCGAGCCGCAGGCGATGCGCCTGGCTTCCAGTTACTCCCTGCAGGAGGGCTCGCGCGGTCTGCCGATGATTCTGGAATACCTGGTGATTCCCGGTGAAAACAATGAGGGCGTGCGTCTGGTGGTGAACGAGCATTTATATACCGGACCGCGCGGCGCCGGACAGTTCTGCGCTGCCAGCGGCCCTGGGGCGGCTTTCATTCCCATTCAGACCGGACCCACTTCGTTCGTGCTGGCCGACAAGCTGGCCTATTGCCGCTTCAGCTTTCGCGAGCTGCTGCCGCCGCCGGAATCCGCCCGGTGGGTGCCAATCTGGACGCAGCAACGGCTGCTCCCGAATGCCATCCGCATCGAGATGGCGCCTATCGATCCCAGTGCGGCGCGCCTGGAACCTGTGACGCTCACCATGCCAGTCCATGTCACGCGTCTGCCCATGGAAGACTATGCGTACTGATCGGCGAGGCATGTGGGGCAGGATGGCATCCCAATGTCACCTAGTTTTCCCAAAGCCGGGGATCCNNCCTGGACCCGCTCCTCGCCAGTGAAATCAGCTTCCTCCAAACCAGGCAAGCCGACGAGGGCGTCGGCTGCGGACCAGGGGGTCCGCCCCACCACCACCTCAGATCGTTCAGCCCCGGCAAAACTAAGTGACGTTGGGATGGCATCCTGCGGCGGGTTATTAACCCGCCCAAGCTTGCGCCGATTGCCAATCGGCGCGCAGGTTACCAATCTGGACAGGGGCAGCGCGCTGTTAGCGGTCCTCTGGCTTACGGCGGCCTTGTCGGCGATTGCTTTTTCAGTGGCCAATACGGTTCGCGCGGAGACCGAACGCACATCCACGGCAGTGGACTCGGTCCGAGCCTATTACCTGGCGACGGGCGCCATCAATCGCGCGATCCTTCACATCGAGTGGGGGCCGGGATATCGCAATGCGGATGGTACGTCTATGTTCGGCGGCCAAAGCCAAGGCCCGCTGACGATAATGCAATTCGAATTTCCGACCGGCTCGGCCGTCGTGAAGCTGATCCCGGAAACCGCCAAGCTCAACGTGAACCAGGCGCCGCCCCAGCAGTTGATGAACCTGCTGGTGGTGCTGGGGACGACACCCGAGCAGGCGCAGGCCATCACCCAGGGAATCGTGGACTGGCGGTCCGGCTCGCCCGGTGGATCCTTCACCGCGTTCGACCAGTATTATCTGACGCTCACGCCGTCTTTTCGGGCCCGGCATGCGTCTTTTCAGGAGATTGAGGAATTACTGCTGGTGCGCGGGGTAACACGGGACTTGTTCTACGGAAGCTATATTCACGATCCACAAGGGCAATTGGTGCGCCGCGCGGGATTGCGCGATTGTCTATCGGTTTACGGATCGGTGTCAGTGATCGACGTGAATACGGCCGAACCCGCGGTGATGGAGGCCATCGGAGTGAGTCCTGGATCGGTGGCTGCCATCGTGGCGCTTCGCCAAACAACGCCCATTTCGTCGGCCGATCAGATCTCCGGCTTTTCGGATGGCTCGCAGGGATTCTCAAGGCTGCAACGATCCCAGACTACTATGGCCACTCTCCGCGCCACGGCTAGAGTGCGCCTGGCCAACGGGCAATTCTCCGATTTACGCCGTTCCGTAGAGGCGCTGGTGAAATTTCTCGGACCCGAATGGACTCCGCCATTCCACATCATGCGCTGGTATGACCAAGCGGTGACATTACAATGACGGCCGCTGACTTCAAGAAATGGCTCGCCATCGGGACGGGCGTGGGGATCGAGATCGCCGGTGAGAACCTGATGGTCACCGTGGTTCGCGTCCGTCCGTCCGGCGTCAGAGTGCTGGGCGAGTTGACGATTCCGCGTTTCTCCGAACAGCCGGCTAGCGAATGGGGCGCCAACTACGCCAATTTCTTGAAAAAATTGGGTGTGGCGCATCTGTCCGCCGGTGTGTTGTTGCCGCGCGATGAAGTGATTGTGCGGCAAGTAATGCTTCCAGGTGTCTCGGATAAAGATCTGGCGGCCGCAATACGATTCGAAATCGATTCGCTCAATCCGTATTCAGAGGAAGAAGCTGTTTTTGACTGGGCGCGCATTGCGAAAACCTCGTCCATCCTGGTGGGCATCACCCGCCGCACCGTGCTGGAACGATACACCACGCGGTTTGCCGAAGCGGGCGTTAAAGTGGCATCCTTCACTTTTTCGGCGCCGTCCATCTATTCGGCGGTGCGGATATATTCCACTCCGCCGCCCGAAGGGTTTCTGGTATTGGAGGAAGCCGGCGATGAGCTGGAGGTTTATGGTGAAAGTCCGGCGCGTCCGATATTTTCGGCCCGGGTAGAGCGATCTGCCGCCAGCGCTTGTACGCTTGCGATTTCGGAACTGCGGCTCGCGCCCGACACAGAACCTGTAGCTCTGCACGACAAACTCCCGCAACCGCTGGCCGCTCCGGCGGATTACGATCTTCCACGTGCCTCGCTGGCTTATGCAACGGCGCTGGCCGGCGCGTGCTGGCTACGGCCGCTGGCTGTGAATCTGCTGCCGCGCGAGCAGCGGCAATCCACTGCACGGCTGCGTTTTGTTCCGGCCATCGCATTCGCCAGCATAGCGTTGTTGTTGTTGGGAGCGGTGTTGGCATATCCGAAATATGCCGACGGGCAATACTTAGCGCTGCTTCGGGCCGAGATTCACAAGCTCGAACCCCAAGCCCGCAAGGCGGTGGATTTGGACCATCAGATCGCCATTGCGCGCAATCGCGCTCAGACGCTGGACACCTTTCGCGCCCGCACCAGGGAAGACCTGGAGGCAACCAGTGAAATCACCAAGCTGCTGACGCCGCCTACCTGGCTCACTTCGTTGCAACTGAGCCGCGATTCGGTAACGGTTTCGGGCGAGACGGAACAAGCGGCCGCATTGCTGAAGGTGCTGGATAGCTCGCGTCAGTTTCGCGGCTCCGCGTTTGTGATTCCGATCGCGCGCGGCCAAAACGGCGATCTATTCACGATCCGCGCCACGCGGCAAGGAGTGTCGCCATGACACTGCAGGATCGCGACAAACGGGCGCTGCTGATTCTGGCCGTGGTGCTGCCGGTTGCGGCGCTGATTTATTGGACGAGCGGTTCCTCATCCGCCGGCAGCGTCAAAGTAGTGGCGCCGTCGGAGACTGTGGGCCGGGATGAAAAGCGTATCTCCGTGCTGAGAACAGCCCTCGCCACCGTGGACGGCAAGGAGGCCGTTCTGAAGCAAGTCTCCACCGAGCTGGCCGAGCGCGAGAAAGGTTTGATCCCGGGCGATACGGCCGAACAAGCCCAGGCGCAACTGCTGCAGATCATGCGCCGCCTGGCCAAAGCGCAAGTTCCTCCCCTCGACATCCGCCAATCCGAGCTTGGGCAGCCGCGATCTTATGGGGAATCTTATGCACGGGTCACGGTTTCAGTGAGCTTGGACTGCCGTATTGACGAGTTGGTGAATCTGCTGGCGGCGTTAAGCGCACAACCGGAGATCATAGCCACCGACGAGATCCGCTGCACCGCGGCGAATCCGAAATCGAAATTGATGCCGGTACGTTTGACAGTGTCCGGCTTGGTGCCGCGCCGGCTGGTTCCCGAAAAGAAGGGAATACCCGCGCTGTGACACGCAAGTTGATACTGCTGGATCTGGCGCTGGCCGCGGTGGTTTGCTTCCTGGTGTTCGAGATGCGCCGCGAGTGGGTGGAAGCGCACGCGCGGGCGCAGGCGTTTTTGTCGGCAAAAGTCAAGCAGGCGCCGGCCCCGCGTCTGGCCGCACTCCCTAAAGTTTCGCCGCTGGCGGCCATTGCGTTCGCCGAAGTGGCGCAGTTGAATCTGTTTTCGAAGGACCGCAACCCGCAAGTGATCATCGATGTGGAGCCGCCGAAAGTGAAACCAGTTCCGGCGTTTCCAGTGGCGCGCGGCGTTCTGCTGTGGCCAGGCACTCCGCCGGTGGTGGTGCTCAGCCTTCGTCCGGGCGGCGCGCAGAAGGGATACGGCGTCGGCGAGCGAATCGGCGATTGGATGATAGTCTCGGTGGACAGCCAATATGTCGTCTTCGAATGGGACGGCAAGGAATTCAAGAAACGTATCGACGAGCTGATGGACCGGTCGGTGGCACAAGCAGCAGAGACCGCTCAGGCGCCGGCGGCATCCGCGGCTTCTAACGCGCCGCCCGCAGCCAAGGCGCAGAGCTTGTCGGATTCCACCAAATCGGACCGCTGGGTGGATGTCAACAGCCCGGATATGCGCGGCTGCAAGTCGGGCGATGATACCGCGGCCGGCACCGTAGTAGAGGGATTCAAGAAAGTGGTTAGCGTAACACCCTTCGGCAGTGCCTGTCGTTGGGAGCAAGTGAAATGAGAGGACAACCGAATTTATGAAGACCATTGCATTGCTGGCAATCGGCGCGGCGCTCGCGCTCGCCTCGGATCAAGACAATAAGAAGCCCGAATCAAAACCCTCGAGCACCGCGGCCATGCCGGCGAAGCCAGGGCATCCGGCGGCTGCGGTAGCTAGCCAGCCCGCCAAACGTAAGCTGCATCAGCCCGCCGTTGCGCCGGCCGAAATCAAGCTGACGCCCGCACAGCAAGCCGCGGCCGCCTTGCCGCAGGTTCCCCCGGGAGCCAAGGAAGTGGGCCCCAATCTGTTCAGTTCCACCGATGCGCAAGGCAAGCGCTGGATGTACCGCAAGACACCCTTCGGCGTCAGCAAATGGGAAGAAAAACCCGGCGAGCAGGAGCCTCGCGCGGAATCTCCAGCCTCAGCCCAAGCCGGAACTATCATGACGGACCTGGGCGACAGCGTCCAGTTTCAACGCCCGACGCCCTTCGGTCCTCAAAAATGGACACGCAAAAAATCGGAAATGAGCGAGGACGAAAAGTCTGCCTTCGCCACTCAGGAACACGCCAGACAATCCGTTCTCGGAGCCAAACCGGCGGATGCCGCAAAACCTCCGGAGCAACATTAAAGTGCGCGCCTCTAACTGGTTTCGTAGCGGTCTGCTTGCGGTAGTCTTGTCGGCGGCTGCATTTCCGCAGATTCCGAGATCGCACCCGACTCCTGTGGCGCCTCCGGCGAATCCCAACCCCCAGCAACCGGGCCCTTCCACAACAACTCCAACTACGGCTTTGCCCGTCCTCACGGGGCCTCCGACTACCTACGGCGGGGTGAACCTTGATAACGTCTCGCTGACGCAGGTCATCGACATGTTGGCGCGTCAACTAAAAATAAACTACATTCTCGATCCGCGTGTGAAGGGCGGTGTGATTCTCAACACCTACGGCGAAACCAAGAACATCGAGCCCAAGTCGCTGCTGGAAGCCATTCTGCGCATCAACGGCGCGGGCATGGTGAAGGAGGGCGAGCTTTACCGCATTCTGCCTTTGGCCGATATTTCCCATCATGCTCTGCAGCCTGAAAAGGCCACCGATTCCAGCACCATCCCGGATGACGACCAGATCATGCTGAATCTGATGTTTCTCAAGTTTGTAACATCCGGCGAGCTGATGAAGGTGCTGCAGCCGTTCATCGGCGAGAACGCATCGATATACGAATACGCGCCCGCCAATCTTTTGCTAATACTGGACAGCCGGAGAAACATGCGCCGGCTGATGGATCTGGTGGCGATGTTCGACAGCGATCAACTGGCCAATCAGCGAGTCCATGTATTCGAAGTGAAGAATGGCCGGCCTTCGGATCTGGCCAGGGAATTGGATGCCATTGTCAAATCGATCTCGCTGTCCGACAAGTCGTCCCCCATTAAATTTCTTCCGATCGACCGCATTAATACCATCATGGCAGTGGCTCCCAATCCGGGAGCGTTCATCGAAGTTGGGAAATGGCTCGATAAGTTGGACGTCCCGGTCAAGACGCGCGCGGGAGCTGTCCAAAGCTATGTCTATCGAGTGCGCTATGGCGACGCGCAATCCATTGGCTGTTCCATCAATGCCTTGTACATCCAGTTCAACTCATCCGGACAACAGTATGGCGGAGGAATGGGCGCCTGCATGGCACAGAGCGGCATCGGCGGGATGTACGGCGGCGGAAAGTAA
>PMUN01000168.1 GCA_003166875.1 Bryobacterales bacterium
GTTCATACTCGTGTGAACACCTGCATCTTTTCTGGACACATGTGTTCGCAAGAGTTCGTACACGGCTCGCACGAGTGCGTGCGCCACAACAAACCGATGCGAAACTGTGAATTGCGCGATCTCGGCCTCGTCAGCTACGCTGACGCGCTCGCCATCCAGAAAGATCTGGTGGAACGGCGCAAGCAGCAGCTTGTTCCCGATCAACTTCTGATTGTGGAGCATCCGCACGTCATCACGCAGGGCCGCAACGGGCACGCGGAGAACCTGCTGGCGAGCGAAGAAATTCTCAACCGCGCCGGCATCGCACTCCACGAAACCGATCGCGGCGGCGACATCACCTATCATGGTCCAGGCCAGATTGTCGGCTATCCCATCTTCGATCTGCGAGAATGGAAGCGCGACGTGGTGGCCTACGTCCGTGCCGTTGAACAGGTCATTATGGATTCGCTCGCCGAGTTCGGAATCGAAGCAACACGTCTGGAAGGCTGCACCGGCGTGTGGGTAAAGGGAAAGAAAGTTGCCGCA
This sequence comes from Bryobacterales bacterium, assembly GCA_003166875.1. Classification (GTDB taxonomy): domain Bacteria; phylum Acidobacteriota; class Terriglobia; order Bryobacterales; family Bryobacteraceae; genus Palsa-89. The sequence goes on from PMUN01000168.1 coordinate 526, forward strand.
ATCGGCATACACATCAGCCGCTGGGTGACGTCCCACGGATTTGCGTTGAATCATACGACGGATTTGAGCTACTTCCAATACATCGTGCCCTGCGGTTTGACGAAACCTGTCACTTCCATGCTGGAGCTGAGCTTAAAAGCCGGCCGCGACGAAGTGACGGCGGCGCTGGCGCGAAATTTCGCGAAGACTTTCCATTTCGAAATGCATGTTCCAATGTTGACGGAGACATTTTCATGATTGATGTTGTTATGCCCCAGATGGGCGAGAGTATCGTCGAAGGCACGCTGACCAAATGGCTGAAGAAAGCCGGTGAACACGTGGAGCGCGACGAGCCGCTCTTCGAGATTTCAACCGACAAGGTGGACACCGAGATTCCCGCTCCGGCGGCCGGCGTTCTGAAGGAAGTCCTGGTGGAAGAGGGTAAGACGGTCGCAATCAGCACCGTAGTGGGAAGGATCGAGGAAGGCGCGGGTAACGGGGCTTCTGCGACCTCTGTCCCCGCGCTAACGCTTGGGGCTACCACGCCCGAGGCCGCTCCTGCACCGGCGGCCGCGAAACCAGCGCCACCGGCTCCGCCCCCCGCCGCCGTTCAGGAGCCGTTCGTTGCGGAGCCCCGCAAGGAACCGGTGGCAAGCTCCGCGGGTCCCTATCCGATTCCGGTTGCGGAGCCACAGCAGCCGGTGGCTACCGATGGACCGCTCTCGCCGCTGGTTCGCAAAATGGCACGCGAGTACAACATCGATCTTCGCCAGGTGAAAGGCACCGGTGCGGGCGGACGCATCAGCAAGCAGGATCTGGAAACTTACATGTCGGCGCAAGGCGCAAAAACTATGGCGCAAGCCACCACGCCAGCTGCTGCTGCTCAGCCCTCCGCGCCGGCGCCCGCCGCGCCCCCGCCCATGCCTCGTGCACAAGCGCCGCAAGCTCGCGTGGAACCGATGAGCATTATGCGCTCCAAGATTGCCGAGCACATGCTCGCGAGCAAGCGCACGTCGGCCCACGTCACCACCGTTCACAAGACCGACCTGACGAAGGTTGCGAAACTGCGAGATCGCCACAAAGCGGAATTCCAACAGCGCTACGGATACTCGCTCACCTATCTGCCGTTCGTGATCGCCGCAACTGTGGAAGCGATTCACGAATATCCAATCCTGAATGCTTCCATCGAAGGCTCGAACATCATCTATCACAACGAAATCAATATTGGGATCGCGGTGGCGCTCGAGAACGGATTGATCGTACCTGTGATTCGCAACGCCGATGAGAAGAACGTGCTGGGGCTGCAGCGCTCCATCGTCGATCTCGCCACGCGCGCGCGGTCCCGCCAGTTGAAGGCGGACGAAGTGCAGGGCGGGACCTTCTCGATCACCAACTTCGGCAGCTTCGGCAGTGTCTTCGCCACGCCCATCATCAATCAGCCGCAGGTGGCAATTCTCGGTGTCGGAGCGGTAGAGAAACAGCCAGTGGTGATCGACGACGCCATCGCCATTCGTTCCGTAGCCTACCTGGCGCTCACTTTCGACCATCGCTTGATTGACGGCGCGCTGGCCGATCAGTTCACGGGCAAGGTAAAATCGATTCTCGAAAACTGGTCGAGGGAGATTTTGTGATCGAACAGCATTTTTTGACATTCTCCGCGTACAAACTGGCTCAACTGAGCGGCCGCATTCAGGATTGTTTGGGACGGCTCTCGATCGACCAGGTCTGGATGAGAAACAACGATAACGAAAACTCGGTGGGGAACCTGGTTCTGCATCTGTGCGGCAACGTGGGCCAATGGATCGGCTCGGGAGTCGGCGGAAAGCCTGACACGCGGGAGCGCGACGCCGAGTTCGCGGCTCGCGGTAACATTCAGCCGTCCGAACTGAGCGCACAGTTGGACGCAACCGTCGCGGAAGCGGCCGGGATCATTCGCAACCTACCCCATGCGCGGCTGTCGGAAAAGATCTCGATCCAAGGGTACGACGTCACACTGATGGAGGCCATTTATCATGTGGTGGAGCACTTTTCACAGCATACGGGCCAAATCATTTTCGCAACGAAACTGCTCACCGGGCAAGACCTGGGCTACCACAAACACTTAAACCAGCCCAAACATTCCGAGACCACGCCGTAGTGGAACCCGAATTCAAGAAGTCGAGGGATTCAAGAAGTCGAGGAAGGTTGATGGAACCCGAATTCAAGAAGTCGAGGGATTCAAGAAGCCAAGGAAGGTTGCTTCAAGTCAAGAACGAGACTTTACGGGCGACACTTTCGTCCCCGCGCGGGTAAACTCGAATTTTAGAATCCACACTTGTGGGCCATCAGCCGGCGCGAATTTCCATTGCCGCGCGGCCTTTAATGCGAGGCCGGAGAAATACTGGCTGGTCCCCGCGGATTCGAGCTTGGCGTCGGTCACATGGCCGGACGGATCAACTTCCACTCGCACGCTGGTGGAGACTTTGCCTTGAATGCTGTTCCGTGCGCGAGGCATTACTTCGGGCAGCACCTGTTGAACGATTTCTCCGTGGGCAGGTCGCAGTGGAGATGGCTTGGATTCCGTGCGCTGAACCGGAGTTGGTGGAATAGGAGCCGGGGCAGGTTGTGCTGAAGCCGTTTGGGCTGGTTGGGCCTGCGGTGGTTGGAGGGGTGACGGTGAAACCGGCGCAGCCTCCCGATTGCGGATGAGCAGCGTTGACGCCACAATCGTGAGCGCCAGCGCCAGAAAAGCCGTAGTTGCCAGGACCGCCGAGGAGCGTTTTCCCGACCCTACTGACCGGACTGACCGGCCGCTCAGCCGCTGTTGAATCTCCGCCACCGTCCAGCGGCTCCGCGGATCACGGCGCAACGCGTGACGCGCGATTTCCTGAAATTCAGCCGGCATCGTTTCGGGCACCGCCGGATCGCGCGGATCGCCCGCGTTCCAAACCGGCAGCCGCTGCGTCAGCGCTTCCACTAGTGTCATGCCTAGCGACCAGACATCGTCCGCCGGCGTTAATGAGCCAGCGCCAATTTGAGAAACGCAGTCACTTGAGATCTTCAGCCCTCCGTCCACCGCCATAAAGTTCGAGGGTTTCAAGTGCCCATGAACGAAACCGCTGGAATGCAGGTATGCGAGCGCACTCAATGCAGGTTCCAGCACTTCCTTCGCCTCTTCCGCGGTGAGTGGCCGTTCCGGAATCACCTGCGATAAATCTTCCTCGGCATATTCCATCACCACATATAACAATGGAACCTTGTTCAGTTGCCCGGGGTTCAACTGCCATGTTCCGCGCTCAAAGAGGCGCATCAGGTTCGGATGCGAGAGCTGGGAGGCGAGCCTCCAGCGGCCAAGGCGGCTTTCGGTGGATTCCGGATCCGCATGCGTGAGCTTGATGGCAGCCTTTCGCGGTGTTTCTCCACCGTATTCGGTAAGGAAGACGGCCTGATCCTCACCGCCGCCCAGGTATTGGCGCAACGGGAAGCCATCGATGACCTGGCCTTCGCACTGTTGCCAGAATACTTTCATTACTTGCGGACCGAGACAGTTTGTTCGCCATCGATGTAGGCGATGTATTCGGTTCCCTGCGCGGCAGCCAAGCCCTTTGTCTTGGAGCTTTTCGTGGTCTCAAAAGTACGAATGGTGGGGCCTTCGGCGCGGCGCCCGGACATGGCGCGTACGTTCACCCTCTTGCCGTCCACCGCATCCGCCAGCAACAGGCAGAAGGTCAGCTTGCTACCTTTTCCGATTCCCAGAATTTTCTTTTTACCGGTTTCTCCCGTGACGGAACCGGTCACCGTAGCGCCTTTCGCGATCACCGTATTGTTGTTCACCAGCAGGCCATCCACTACGGTGAAGCGCAGCGGCCCTCCTTCCGGTGCGTCCGAGGGAACATCCGCCGTCAGGACGATCCGAAACGGAAGCGCGTCGCCAACGGCGACAGGCGTCAGTGCAACAGCAGGGCGGCGCGGCGCTGGCTTGGGAGCTTCAGTAGCAGAAGTTTCAGTTTTGACTGGCGGCAATGGAGGTACGGCAGCCGCCGGAGCGGACCCTAATGGCGAGGCTTTCCTGCCGGTGGAAGGTGCGGTACCAGGTTCGGCGGGCACAGGAGCCAATGGAGGAATCTCAGCCGGGGCGGCAGGCGTGGGAGCGGCGGTCTGCGATGCCGGCGCTTGAGCCACGGGCTGCTGGACGGCTTGGCGTCGATTGTTCCACCACCAGAAGCCACCAGCGGCGGCCGCTGCCAGGATCATCACCACGATCAGGCCCAACACCAAACCAATCTTTGAGGAACTGCTTGCAGCTGGTGGCGGGGCGGCGGCGACGGGCGCAGCAGGCGCCGCAACAATGGGATCGAGTGCCGCGAACGACGCCACCGGGAGCGGAGGTGGAGCCGGCGTCGACGGAGGAGGCGGCGGAACCGGACGCGTNNGTAGTAGCCTCATCGAAAACATCCGCGTCTAAAGTCCGCTTCAAGCTGGTGAGCGCCTTCTCCACCTCTTTCATGGACTGCCAGCGTGAATTGGGATCTTTCGGAAGGCAGCGGCTAATGATCGCCTCCAGCAGCGGCGGCGTATCGGGCGCGACATCGGCGAACGGTTTCACATCGTCGCGAAGAACGGATGAGAGCGTGGAGATGCTGGACCCGCCATCGAACGCGCGCCGTCCGCTGACCATTTCGTACAGGACAGAACCGAACGAAAAAATATCGGAGCGCGCATCCACCGGCTTGCCTTCAGCTTGTTCCGGCGACATATAGCTGACCGTGCCTAGAATGGCGCCCTCCTGGGTGAGCGGGCCCAGGTCGGCGGACTGTTTGTCCCCCGTCGGGCTCAGGTCCGTCAGCTTCGCGAGCCCGAAGTCGAGAACCTTCACCAGGCCGGACCGCGTGATCATGACATTGGAAGGCTTGAGATCACGATGGATGATGCCGGCCGCATGCGCCGCGGCAAGTGCATCCGCCATCTGAGCGCCGTATTGCAGCACCTGAGGTACGGGGAGTCCACCGGCGGGAATGGAATCGTGCAGCGTGCTGCCGGAGACAAATTCCATGACCATGAATTGCGCATCGCCTTCGCTCACGATGTCATAAATGGTGATGATGTTGGGATGGTTCAGCGCCGATGCCGCTTGCGCTTCCTGGACGAACCGCCGGCGGCGCTCAGGATCGGTGGACATTTTCGCCGGAAGCACCTTGATGGCGACGAAGCGGTTTAGGCGAGTGTCCTGCGCCTTATAGACATCGCCCATGCCGCCGGAACCGAGTTTCTCCAGCAGTTGATATTGAAGGACAGTTGTGCCGACCATCGTCCTATAGTTTACGAATTCGGTGGCGCGAGGTGTGCGGCGGGTTCTATCGCGAGGGCGCGCACATAAAATGGAAAGCATGTAGGAACGTACGAAAAACCGAGCCGCGACCGGCAGGAAGCGCTATCCGAACTCGAGAACTAGAGGCACTGATGGTAGCGCTCCCTGCCGGTCGCGGCTCGGCCACATCGTCGAAAGGCTCCACATTTATGTTGCACAACCGTCTATCGCGCGGGCTTCTCGCCGGCCGCGCTTTCCGCGGGAATGAGTTTTAGTTGCACGTTTTCGTGGGCGCGTTCCTTGATGCTGACAGCCTGGCCGTCGGATTCGTGAGGCTTCATGAAGTCCGGATCTTCCTGCGCGCCGTCTTCTATTTCTTCCCAGGCGTAGATCTTGTATTCTCCGGGAGCCACGCCTTTGATGATGAAGTGGCCGTTCTGATCCGTATCAGTTGTTTTGTAACGTGTAGGGAATTGATGGCCGCCGCCGGGAATCAGGGTGACCTTAGCGCCGGCCGCGGGCTCGTCCTTCGCGTTTGTCACCGAACCTTCAATCTGGCCACTGTTCGGATTCAGAACTAGCGTCAATACTCCCGTGACACCCGCCGTGAACTCGAAGCCGGTGTCTAAGACGTCCTGTTCGCCCAGGCGAGCGGACTTCACATAAAAGTTTTCCGGCAGTCCTATCGGCAGAACGTCATATGGCCTATCCCCGCCCATGTCTGGGAACTTGCAAGGCGAATCGTCCTCTGGTTGACACGTCGTTATCGCGCCTCTAGTCCGAGACGTGAGCGAGAATTCCCGTGGCGCGTGTTTCTGATCGCCTTCTCCCTCAATGATCGCTCGGACCAGAACCTCGCCTCTTGGCTGGGGCGATAGTTCGACTCCCTCGATATTCTCGTCGTGAACTTCAAGAGGCATCCGCGCGCTGTAGAGGCTGCCCCCCACCCACTCGCCGGCGGACAAAACATATGACCCAGGTGCGACGCCATCCAATTGAAATCGCCCTTGTGAATCGACTTCGGCGCCCATTGGCACCCGAGGTTGCAGATCCCCGCGTGGCCATAAACCCACGCTCGATTGCCGCGAACGGTTCTCAGTTCCTGCATTCACATGGCCTTTGATGCTGAACGTTCGGGTGCGCATTAGCGTTATGGTGATTCCACCGATCTGGGCACCCGGGCTTACCTCGATGGGGGACGCATTGTCCGGATTCATCGTGCTCGGGTAGTATGTGGTGACATATCTCTCTTTGGAAGCCTGACCGGCCCCCGCGGCACGAGCCAGACGCTCCTGCGCGGGTATTTCATCATAATGTGAGTAGATGGCTCTGATTATGTACTTGCCTGCTGCCAGGCGCGGCAGGCGAAACTCGCCGAGCTCATTTACGTATGTGCGGTGACTGGTGACTAGCTGCCGCTTCCCGCGCTCATACTGAATGCTCATGCACTCGATGTTCACATCTTCCAGCGGATCTCCGTCTGCATCCAAAATGCGGCCGCTGATCACACCTTCCGGCGCGAGCTTGATGACGATCTCCTTCATCTTCTGGCCCTTTTCAAGCGCCAACGCAGCGTTAGGCTTGGGGCCTCCATGAGACGAGATGGGTTGATTGTAGCCACTGCGGGACGCAGTCAGGGTGAAGCGTCCCGTGTCCACCTCGTCGATCAGAAAATGGCCGGAGGCATCGGTGGTGGCTGCGTATGCGTCGGTGCGCGGGGCGATTGGTGCTAAAGTCACACGCGCCTTTTTGACTGGTTCCCCGGTAGCCGAGTTGAGCACCGTGCCCTCGACGGAGCACTTGTCGTCCGGCTTCGCGTCAGGCGCTTGCGCGAAGGCGAAAATGCAGCAGAGAATTGAGGCGGCGAAACAGCGCACACGGCCTCCTTTAAATACATAGTAGACGGAATCCGCGGCAAAACTGTTAATCTTGGAGTTTGGAGCTCGAAAAAATACTATTGCGCAAGGTCGGCGAAGCGGTCGGCCGATTCAAGATGATCCGCGATGGCGATCGCGTGGCCGTGGCACTCTCCGGCGGCAAGGATTCGCTCACCCTGCTCGAAGCCCTGCTGCTGCTCGCGAAAAAAGCCCCCGTGGAGTTCTCCGTCTGCGCCTTCACGGTGGAACAAGGCAAGTTCTTGCGGCCAATCGAACCGCTCGGCGAATATCTGAAACAGCGCGGCGTCGACTGGACCTATCATACGGACCGCCCATCCCTCAGATTGCTCAAAGAACAGCCCGATCACGGCTGCGACCTGTGCAGCCGCTATCGCCGCCGCGCCGTCTACGAAATTGTGCGAGGCCTGGGAGCCAATGTCATCGCGTTCGGCCATACCGCGGACGATTTTTGCGAATCCTTCCTGCGCAATGCAATGTTCACCGGCCGCGTCAGCGCGCTTCCGCCCATCACCTACTCGCGCGATAAGGAATTCCGGCTGATCCGTCCACTGGTGTTCGTTACCGAAGACATCACTACTCGATTCGCGGAAACTTTAGGCGCGCCGATTATTCCGTGCGGCTGCTCCCAACGAACCGGAACGGTGCGCAAGTCGATTCGCGGTCTCTTCAGCGAAATCGAAAAGGATTATCCGCACCTGAAGGAAACGCTGCTCTCCGCGATGGGGCACCTGGAACCCAGCCGATTACTGGACCCGCGCTATCTCGATCTGGAAGGCCATAAATCGGACGCAATTGAGCCCCTATTGCCGATCCTGACCGAATAGGTTTCTAGTGTAGTGCGTTATGCCGAGGAGTGGGGCAGCCAATCCTGGCTGCCGCCGGCTTTCAGCCGGCGCGCGCACACCAAAAAAGCCGCCTGAAAAGGCGGCTGCGGGCAAGAT
>PMUN01000149.1 GCA_003166875.1 Bryobacterales bacterium
GACCTGGGGGTCTGCCCCACGATTGCCCCCGCATACCAACCTGCCCCACTACTTGGGTGGCACCAGGTCCGACATATCACGAACGATCCCCTGTTCCTTCCCGTTGAATTTCTCCCGGAATTCGGGGCTCGCTATCCGCGCTTCACGATCCTCGGCCCCGAGCGGCGCCATGCTTTTCAATTCTTGCCGCATGGCCTGCCGGCGATCCGGAGGTTGCTGAGAAAACTGGTTCAGGGATTTACGAACAGCCTGTTGCCGCTCTGCCGGAAGCTGGTTCAACCGGTCGTACATGTTGCGCAGCGTCTGCTGCTGGCCGGCAGGAAGTTGGTTGAACTTTTCGATGCGTTCCTGAAGCCTTCTTCTCTGCTCCGGCGGCAAACGATTGAGCGCCTTCTGCCGCTCCTCAGGCGACATTCGCATGAACTCGTCGATGGGCGTCTTGACGTTCTTGGGTGGTTTGGGCGGCTTCTCAGCGTGCGGCTTGGAGGGTTTCGGACCGCCCTGCCGGCCCGGAGCCGATATCGCCGGCGCCGACGCCAGCAACACCATCAGTACGGCGGACACCACATTGGACCTGCTCAAGCGCATCCAAGGCCGCCTAAATCTTCTCCGAAGGATGCGCCTTGTCGAGAGCGCTTTCTACGCCGAGCTGCTTCAGCATGTCCATATCATCGAGGGCATGCTCCACTTGTTCAATCTGCAGCTTGGGCTGCGCCTCGGATTGCGGCTCGGTGCGAAGCGCGGGACTCTTCAGCAGGAACGCCGCGATGACCGCAGCGCAAGCCATTGCCACGGGAACGGCGGGCCGCCACGACCAATTCACGGAGAACAACCGCTGCCACCACGCACTTTGCTCCTCACTTGCGATGCGGCGAAATAATCTCTCGTCGAAGTTCGGCGACACAACAGTGGGCACCCACTCGTCCAGTGCCGACCACACTGCCCGCTGAGCTTCGGCCTTCTCGCGGCAACTCTCGCAAGTTTCCAGGTGCTGTTCTAACTCGATCTGTTGTTCCGGAGCAAGGGTTCTCGCGCCATACGCCAGAATCAGCTCTTCGCCCTCATCGTCCTCAATCGGACATCCCATGATTTCTTCCCCTTCATGCCATATGCGCCAGTCGCGATCTTAGATGTTCGTATGCCCGGAACAGCAGCGACTTCACTGCCGATTCAGAACAACTTAGCACAGTCGCGATCTCGGAATACTCCATCTCATCGTATTTGTGCATCAGCACCGCGGCGCGCTGTTTCGACGGCAAACATTCGATAGCCCGCCGAACCTCATTCAGCTTGGCGCCGTACACCAATTTCTGCTCCACGGTCGGGGTCCGATCCGCTACTTGTCTGGTCGCCCCGTCCGCTGTCTCCTTATCCAAACTCTCCTCGCGGCCTTCCGTGCGTCCGTCTCGAATCCAGTTCAAGCCAAGATGGCTAGCTATCCGAAACAACCACGTCGTAAACTTCGCCGATGGCTCGTACGTACCCCTGGACTTATATACGCGCAAGAAGACTTCCTGCGCTAACTCCTCCGCCACCGCCTGCCTCTGCACCATGCGATACAGGAAATGAATCACCGGACCGCGATGCCGTTCAAGCAGCAATCCAAAACTCGCCTGGTCGCCGTCCCGGACGCGCAACATCAACTCGGCGTCCCTTTCGAGTGAACCTAAATCTGCACTATTATCCTTAACCCGCGTATTCCAAGAAGGTTGCGCCGCTTGAGTGTGCATTCCGTCCGGGTCCATTCGTATGACCTGAAAACTAGGACGGGGAATCCGCGGCGCGGTTGACGCGGCTTTACATTACTCGTTCTTAAGAGTCCGCTCCATCAGGTCCCGGATGGCTTCCCGAGGCGAGCGGCCACCTCGCAGGATGGAGTCCATTTGTTGTGTAATAGGCAGGTCTACGTTGAATTTACGCGCCAGATCCACTGCGGCGGATGTGGTTTCCACTCCCTCCGCAATCATTTTCATGGAGCTGACAATTTCGGCGAGCTTCCGCCCCTTGGCCAACTCAATTCCCACGCTTCGGTTCCGACTAAGTTCTCCGGTGCATGTCAGTACTAGATCGCCCAATCCGGCCAATCCCGCGAGAGTTCGCGGCTGGCCACCCATCGCAACGGCCAAACGAGTGATCTCAGCCAAGCCACGCGTGATCAGGGCCGCACTGGAGTTGTTCCCGAGGCCGAGCCCCTGGCAGATTCCCGCACCAATCGCAATCGTGTTTTTGAGGGCCGCCCCGATCTCCACTCCCGCAGGGTCGTCATTAGTATAAAGGCGGAAGCTGGGACCGGAGAATTCACGCTGTATGGAGCCCGCAAGCTCCTGATCGTCTGAAGAGATCACCACCGCGGTGGGTTCCCCGCGCGCAACTTCGCGGGCGAACGTCGGTCCCGACAGAACGGCGAACTTTTTTCCGAGTACCTCGCGAGCCACTTCAGACATCCGCAGCAGCGTTCCGTTCTCCAGACCTTTGGTGGCCGAGACAAACCGCATCCCGGCGTCCACATGCGGCAACATAGCCGAATACACCGCCCGCGCGAATCGGGACGGCATGACACCGATGACAATCCCAGCGTCCTGGAGCGCGAACTTCAAATCCGAAACGGGTTCAACATTATCCGGAAGCTGGAAACCGGGGAGAAAAACGTCGTTCACGCGCGAGGCGGCCATCCGCTCCACCAGATCCGTCTCATGCGCCCAAAGCCGGATCCGTTCAAAGCGCGGCGCGAGCACGACGGAAAGCGCGGTCCCCCAACTCCCCGCCCCGATAATCGCGATCGAAATCTTATTCGCGTTCATTCGCGTTCATTCGCGGCCAATTACTTTCCCCCGAACTTGAACACATGCTCGTTCCCCACCCGGATCCTTCCCATGTTCGCCCTGTGCCGGTAGACGATAAACACCGCCGCCGCGATGGACGCCATCAGCACCACCCCGGGCGGATGCTCAATCATCCACACCGCGAGCGGAAGGCTGCCTGCCGCCACAACCGAGCCCATGGAAATGTGCCGCGTGGCCGCCACGACAATCACGAACAACACCAGCGTTGCCGCCAGCGGGACCGGCATCAAATACAAGAACGCTCCGACAAAACTCGCCACCGCTTTGCCGCCGTGGAATTTTAGAAAAACCGGATATGCGTGCCCGGCCATTACCGCCAGCGCCGCCGCGCTCATCCATTCCGGAGAATCTCCGGTTATCCGGGCCGCAAACCACACCGCGAAGAACCCCTTGCCGATATCGAGCAGCAATGTGACAACGGCGATGGCGCGGCCCGTTGTGCGCAGCACGTTGGTGGCGCCGATGTTGCCGCTGCCCTTTGATCGCACATCCTCGCCGGTCTTCAGCTTCACCAGCAGGAAACCGAACGGGATGCCGCCCACCAGATATGCGACTACCAAAACCAGAAGGGGCGTCATTCCGCTTTAAAAGGGAATTCAGACAACTTGGTGTAGATGGATCCGGCCGAACCGGGCTGGCTCCGGAAAATATAAAAGCGGTCCACGAGAAACGATCCGAATTCAGTAGCTCCCACCTGTGCGACCGCGCTACGCAAGGCTTCCAGCGGTACCGGCTCCTTGATCCGCGCCAACGTCAAATGCGCGGTGAAGGTGCGCGTTTCTTTTGCGATCCCCAATGGCTCAAGTGCGGCTTCGATATCGTGAGCCAGCGCAGGCAGAGTCTCGCCCCCTTCCACAGCCGCCCAAAAAACGCGTGGATTCCGCGGATTCGGATACCAGCCGAGTCCTCGCACCTCAAGCGGGATGGCAGGCCGTTTCTGAATGGAGCGTAGCGCGCTCTCAAGCTGCGGCAGTTTATCTTCCGGCCACTCGCCAATGAATTTGAGAGTGAGGTGCAGATTGTAGACTGGAACCCATTTCAGGTGGGCCGCCGAACGCAGATGCATCAGCAACCGCTCCAGCCGTTCGCGAACATCCTCAGGGAGATCGATCCCACAGAATAGCCGCATGCTAATCTCCTAGCATATCCGAGCCGCGACCGGAAGGAAGCGCCACCACGAGCCCGTTGGAAAACACACCGCGTCTTTCCGAGCAGCGCGCGGAAGCAAGCGTAAGAACGGTTGTTTGCTATCTCAGGCTGCGGCTGCGGTCGCCAAGGCTGCTAGTTCGACGGGCGCGGCGGCTTGTTGGTAGGCCAATTCGAAAGCCTGGGCCATGGGACGGCAGCCGGGGGACGAATAAAGTTGAAAGAAGACCTGCTTGAGACCGTGCGGATCGAGACCGCCGCAGATACTGGCAACACTGGACGCCGCCTTGCCAGTGCAGGTATCGCAGTCGAGGCCGAGAGGCGAACAGCTTTCCGGGCAATTCTCATTCGCGAACAAGTCCATGAGTTCTCCTAACCCTTGTACTAGGTAAAAGTATTATTGGGTCTTACAGGATTCTTTTCTATAGTACCGATGAGTGGTTTTAGATACTCTTTTGAGGGTATTGACGACCAGTACATATGGGCCAGGGGTCGGATTGGGACTACCGTCTTCAGGGTACACTGCTCAGTTGCTCAGCTTTGTGGGGCGGATTCCGTTGGCGAAGGGGCTCGTAGGAACGTACGAAAAACCGAGCCGCGACCGGCAGGAAGCGCTGTCCGAAAGCAGAACTAGCGGCACTCGTGGTAGCGCTCCCTACCGGTCGCGGCTTCCATGAGAA
>PMUN01000136.1 GCA_003166875.1 Bryobacterales bacterium
ACTAAGTGACATTGGGATGCCATCCTGCCCCACACGCAAACTTGACCCAGTGCCGCAACTTGGGTGGAACAACCCGGCCGATTGCCCCGACATGCTACGATTTGCTTGTGCGCGTCGGGCGCCTCCGGGTCCGCGGGAAGGGCTGAGCCCACCGATGTCCAGTGTTTCGACCAATTCGAGACGTATCTTCTTTCAGCCCGTACGCGGACTTCGGGCAAAATTCGAAAGGAGATCGTCATGCCCATTCTACATCCAGTTCCAACGCGCCGGCTTCCCGCGCAACCAAGCATTGAGCAACTACGAAAGCAAGCCAAGGAACTGCTGGAGCAATATCGCGCCAGCCACCCGGACGCGGTCGCAGAAGTGAACCAGTTCGAGCGCGAGGTGGATCCAGCGGCTTTCGCGCTCAGCGACGCGCAGCGCGTGTTAGCGCGTGCATATGGATATGAGAGCTGGCCAAAGCTCAAGGCGTTCGTGGACGGAGCGAACGTTGAGCGTCTGGCTGAGGCCGTCAAGGCCGGCGACCTGGACCAAGTGCGGGCTTTGCTCAATGCTCGTCCAGAGCTGGTCAGCATGGACATGGCGGGAAACAACGAGCATCGCGCCCTGCACTACGCTGTGCTGCGCCGCGATGTTCCGATGGTGCAATTGCTGATGGAAACCGGCGCTGATGCCCGCAAAGGCATCTTCCCGCACCGCGACGCCACCAGCGCCTTCGCCATCGCCAGAGACCGCGACTATAAGGACGTCGTGGCCGCGATTGAGCAAGTGGAGCAGCATCGGCGCGAGGCGCTGAGTTGCCCCAACGCCACGGTCTCGCCGGCGCAGGAACAAATCAACCACGCGATACGCGAAGGCTTCAACAGCGTGGCCATTCATCTGCTCGAGGCGGACGAATCGCTGATGCGCGCGTGCGACCGTGACGGTGGGACGCCCCTGCACGTGGCCGCCGAAGAGACCAACCTGGAAATGGTCGCCTGGCTGCTGAGCCGGGGCGCGAACGCGCGCAAGCAGGATTCCAGTGGCCTTACGCCGCTCGATCGCGCTGCCCTGTCCGCAGATCCGCATTTTGGGGGCGTTGCCAAGCGGCTGCTCTTCGCGGGCGCGGACGTCACCATCCGTGGCGCAGTGGCGATGGCGAATGCCGGGCGCGTCCGCGAACTCGTGCGCGCCAATCCCGGCCTCTTGCGCGAGATCCATTGGTCGCGAGGCGGGCTGCTCAGCTTGGCCGTGAATCATGGGCATTTGGAAATGGTCCGGCTGTTGCTGGATCTCGGTGCCGATCCGGATGAGCGGACTATGCTGCATGAGTTGGAAGAACCCACTCCAAGCTGGGGCACGCCGCTGTGGTATGCGGCGCTGTCCGGGCACCGTGATATTGCCGAGCTCCTGCTGGATCGCGGCGCCGATCCGAATGCCAATGTATACGCGTCCGGCTGGCCGCTCCGCAACGCTTATCGCCATAAGGATGACTCACTGAAGCGTTTGTTGCTGGAACGCGGCGCCAAGCCACAACCTTATATGGTGGCCGAGGCGCACGACGCCGCCGAGGCCAAGCGAATGCTAGAGGCCGACGGGAGCGAAGAACTGGCCAGCGAGTTAACCTGGTCCGCCGCCTGTCACGGTTGCCCGGCCATCGTTGAGCTGGCTCTGCCTCGGCTCACTTGGTCTCGCGGAGATCCGCGCTGGCATTGGATACTGATCCAGCCGATTCGCGGCGTGGATCCCGACGGCCGGGATCACGAAGCGTTTTTCACTTGCCTCGAGATCCTGTTGTCGCGCGTAGACGTGAACCTGGTGAGGCGGATGGGTGCGACGGTCCTGCATTTCGCGGCCGCGCGCCCAGGTCCTACTGAGCCAGAACGGACGCGTTTCGCGGCGATACTACTTGACCACGGCGCCCGGCTGGACCTGCGGGATGACTTGCTCGAATCCACGCCGTTGGGCTGGGCCTGCCGTTGGGGACGCAAAGATTTGGTTGAGTTGCTGATCGCCCACGGTGCCCCAGTGAATGAACCGGGCGCCGAGTCATGGGCCCAACCGCTGGCCTGGGCGATTAAGATGGACCACCCCGTCGTAGCCGAGGTGTTGAATTCCGAACCGCGACCGTAAGAAGCCGTGAAAAAATCACAACAACCGGTCGCTTACGCTCGCGGTTCAGTTTCGGTTACCGAACCGCGACCGTAAGGGAGTCGGTGCCGTTTTCGGCGCCTTCGTGAGCTAAGCTAAGAGTTTGCTTCAAACTCAAACCATGCGTCCTCTTCTATACTTCGCGATTTTACCTACGCTCTGTGCGCAGGTGGATGTCCTCACCGCCAACTACGATAACAACCGGACCAACGCCAACCTAGGCGAGTTCGTACTGAATAAAAATAATGTAAATCCCACTCAGTTTGGCAAGCTCTTCTCCTTGGCTGTGGATGGCCAGGTGTACGCCCAACCGCTCTACGTGCGGGGTGTGAACGTTGCGAGTGGCGCGAGCAACGTCCTGTACGTGGCCACCATGAATAACAGCGTTTATGCGTTCGACGCCGACGCAGCCACCAGCACGGCGCCCATCTGGAAGCGTAACTTCGGGCAAACGGTGGACCCGCACAACTTTGATGTGCCGGGCTTGCCTTATACCGACCTCCTGGACCAAATCGGCATCCTCGGAACACCGGTGATTGATCCTGCGAGCAGCACGCTCTACGTGGTTCACTACACCTTCACAAGCCCCGCAACCGGAAAAGTGTACGCTTACTATCTGCATGCGCTCGATCTCGCGACGGGAGCGGAAAAATTCAACGGTCCAGTTCCCATACAGGCAACTGTGCCCGGGTCAGGATGGGCCGGGCTCGAGAACCCACCCAATAATCAACTGGCGTTTGACGCCGGCCAACATTTGCAGCGGCCAGGCCTGCTGCTGCTGAATGGAACTGTGTATGCGGCTTTCGGTTCCCACGGCGATATCGGGCCGTGGCATGGATGGTTAATCGGTTACGACGTTTCCACTCTTCAGCAGACTTCCGTTTTCAACACTACGGCGAACAACGCCGGAGGAGCGTCAATCTGGCAAGGTGGAAAAGGCCTGGCTGCCGACACCGCGGGCAATATCTACGTCGCCACGGGCAATGGTACTTCGGATGGCGTCGCAGCGTGGGGTGAATCCGTCCTTCGCATCACCACCAGCGGTGGACTCACCGCGGCGGACTATTTTACTCCCGCGGAGTGGATGATGCTCAACAATAACGATGTGGACATGGGCGCCAGCGGGCCCGTTCTCATACCAGGAACCAATCTCGTGTACGCGATCGGCAAAGAGGGTGAGCTTTTTCTGTTGGACCAGTCTAACCTAGGACAGCAGGTCCCCAACAACACTCAAGTGGTGCAAAGTTTTCAGGCCGGCGATCCCTCGCTCACGCTCGCTCAACAGGAAAACGGCTTTCTGGTGTTCAATACCGCGTTTTGGGACAACATGGATGGCCAACTTCTCTACATATGGCCATTCGGGCAGTCGCTGCGTTCTTACAAAATGCAGAACGGTGTGTTCCAGACCACAGCCTCCTCCGCCAACACCACCGCGACGAATCAATTGCCGTTTTCGGGCATGACGGTGTCAGCCTACGGAAGTCTTGCTAATACCGGGATCTTGTGGATCACCTCGGCGAGCTCCGGGACCTTGCCGGCGTCCGGTAGCTTGCACGCATTCGACGCCGTGGATCTTACCGTGGAATTGTGGAATTCCGACTTGAAGGGCGACCGCGATACTCTGGGTAGCTTCACGAAATTCGCTAATCCAACCGTGGCCAACGGGAAGGTGTTCACGCCCACTGCTTCGGGAGAGATCGTGGTCTTTGGCTTGTTGCCGGGCGTGCCCGGAATTGCTTCGGTGGTGAATTCAGCTAGCTACGCGAACGGCGCCGTGGCTCCCGGCGAACTGGTCACCATTTTCGGAAACAGCATTGGACCGTCGCTCGCCGACGAAGATCCCACCGGCGCCGCCTTCTTCACACAGTTCCCGACCTCCCTGGGCGGTTTCCAGGTTACCTTTGGCGGCACACCGGCTCCGCTGCTTTACGGCTCACCGGGTCAAATCAACGCGGTGGTTCCGTTCGAAGTCTCGGGGCAATCGTCGGTGCAAATGGCAATCACCGGACCCAACGGCGCAGGCTTTAACACGACATTGCCGGTAGCCGCGGCGAATCCCTCGATTTTTTCCGCCAATGCTTCGGGCACAGGCCAAGGCGCAATTCTAAACAACGCGGATCTTTCGAAGAATTCCGCGTCCAATCCGGCCGCGCGCGGATCGGTGGTGGTGCTTTTTGCAACCGGCACTGGCGTTCTGAAACCTACGATCGCGGATGGCGTGCTGGTTCCGTCGGCGAATCCTCCCTTGATCTCTCTGCCGGTCACGGTCACCATCGGCGGCCAGAGCGCGACTGTTATGTACCAGGGTGCCGCGCCCGGACTCGTCGCCGGTATGAGCCAGATCAATGTGCAAGTTCCGGCCGGTGTCACTCCAGGGTCCGCGGTTTCCGTGACAATCACCGTCGGCGGCGTGGCGTCCGTGAACACCGTAACGATGGCCGTGAAGTAGGATTCTACTAGGCTGCCCGCTCTGAATCTTTGCTAGTGCCCTGCGTCCGCGCGTGGCGCGAACACTCGTGNNGCGTTCGCACTCCTGCGAACGCGTCGGATTTCGATTCAAGGCAAGTCGGAGACTCGCCCTACGGCTGCGCATGATCCACGAACATCTGCTGCTGCGCTGATTCTTGCCTCCGTCTGAGAGCGCTCAGCTTATTCAATCCGTCGATGTAGGCGCGGGCGCTGGCTTCGATCACGTCGGTGGAAGCGCCTCGTCCGATGACTTTGGTATCTCCCTGTTGTAGTTGCACCGTCGCCTCGCCCAGCGCCTCCGTGCCGCTGGTAACGGACCGTATGTCGTAACTGACCAGGCGCGCCGGATTGTTCGTGGCCGTGCCGATCGCCTTATAGACAGCGTCCACTGGGCCATCACCGATGGATGCGGCTTTGCGCGTCTCGGTCTCTCCGGATTGGCCCGGGACCCGCAGGCAAACCGTGGCTGTAGGGATGGTGGAAGTACCGCTGTCGATATGCAAGTACTCGATGCGGTAAGTTTCTTCGACGGGGTGCAGTTCGTCGTGAACGATCGCAATCAGATCGTCGTCGTACACTTCCTGTTTCTTATCCGCCACCACCAGGAAACGCTGGTAAGCCTGATCCAGTTCCTCCTTGCTGAGGTGGTAGCCAAGTTTTTCCAGCCGATCGCGCAAGCCGGCTCGACCAGTGCGAGCAGTCAGCACCACATGGCTTTTCTCGAAACCGACATCCTCGGGAAGCATGATCTCGTACGTCTGGCGATCCTTCAGCACACCATCCACGTGAATTCCAGAGCTGTGCGCGAACGCATTCGATCCCACCACTGCTTTGTTGGGCGGAACCGGGATTCCCAGCATATCTGCCACCATGCGGCTGGTGCGGCGGAACTCGTGGGCGTCGATCGCGGTATCTAACCCGAAGTAGTCGCGGCGCGTGCGCAGCGCCATCACGATTTCCTCGAGCGATGCATTGCCGGCCCTTTCGCCAATGCCGTTGATGGTCCCCTCCACCTGACGCGCACCATTTTGCACGCCGGCCAGGCTATTCGAAACGGCCAATCCGAGATCGTCATGACAGTGGACGCTGACGGTCACGCGATCGATGTTGGGAACCTTGGCGCAGACCGTGCGAATCAACGCTCCGTATTGCTCAGGCACCGTGTAGCCGGTTGTGTCCGGGATATTCACCACCGTGGCGCCGGCTGAGATAACGGCTTCGATCATCTCGCACAGGTAATCCAGATCGGAGCGGCCGGCGTCTTCGGTGTAGAACTGCACGTCATCCACATAGGTCTTGGCAAGCTTCACCGCTTCAACAGCCAGGCGCAGGATGGTCACGCGTTTTTCAGCGAGCGTGCGCCCGTAGCGATCGTCGCGGAATTTCCCCATCACATGGATATCTGAAGCGCCAATGCCGGTGTGGATGCGCGGCCTTCGGGCCTTGGCGAGCGCTTTACCGCAGGCATGGATATCCTCGGGCACCACGCGGGAGAGAGCGCAGATGATGGGTCCCTCGATCTCTTCGGCGATTTGGCGGACAGCCTCGAAATCCTCAGGCGACGAGTTGGGATAACCAGCCTCAATGATGTCCACATTCAGCCGCGCGAGCTGTCTCGCTATCGTTACCTTCTCGCGGCTACCGAGCCGCGTGCCGGCCGCCTGCTCGCCATCTCTCAACGTCGTGTCGAATACCGCAACTTTGTTTGACAGCATCGGAAATCTCCCCTGAAAAACCGAGCCGCGACCGGCAGGAAGCGCTACCACGAACGCGGGAACTAGCAGCACTCGTGGTGGCGCTCCCTCCCGGTCGCGGCTCAGTTACACCATCGCACACCCGTCTTACCGAGTCTGCGATTCTCTAGTGGTTCTCGAAAAAGTGAGCTATTTTCTTGCCGGCTTCCTCGGTGTAGTAAACCGTAACCTTGGACGATTTTTCAACCGCCTTGCCCACCTCTTTTCCCGCGTCTTCGGCCGCCCGATCCGCCAGTTTGAATGTGTGTTCCGTGCCGTCCGCCGATTTCACCACCAGCTTCTTAGTCCCTCGGTCGATCGCCGAAACCGTCCCCTCAACATCCTTCATCCCATCCTTGCCGACCTTGTCGACTTCGACGGCCGTCTTCTCAGTTCCCTTAGCTGTGTAGTGGGCCACCACCTCACTTCCCTCTTTTACCCCGTGAAAGGTGTCCTTGGCTGTTGCGTCTGCTCCGTGCACCGTAGTTTTGGCGACGAAGTGCAGCGTATGCTCAGTGCCGTCGGCCGTCTTCACGACAACTGTCTTAGTGGCGGAGTCCACCTTCGTGACCGTGCCATGCACAGCAGTGACCACGTCCGCAGGAAAGGCCAGCGGAGCCAGCAGCACCGCAATGGCTCCCTGCCAAATCAGTTTCTTCATATTGCCTCCTCTGTCTTAGGTTCCGAGAATGTGAAGCTTTTATCTTACGAAATATCCAGCAAGGTGATAATCCTACCGTCTTTTGCCGTTCTTCTGTAACTTGCCTCTCCTCTCAGGTCTGGGCCAAAACAGGCGCGCACGGCCTTCCTGCCGGGAGCGCTATTGGGCGTCGCGCAGCATCGGATCGGCGTGGATTCCGGTACGGCGTGCGGCCCAAGTGGATCCCAGATGGTTTTCATTAAGACTATTGTCCGCCGAACGGCGTGTGTCCGCAAACTACTACTCAGAGACCGTCTGTCGTGGCGTTATGAAAACTAGGGGTTAGCAGTTTGGGCAACCAATTGAAAACCCAAATCTGCGGCGGCAGCATGGAGACGGTTAAAGCGGGCTT
>PMUN01000140.1 GCA_003166875.1 Bryobacterales bacterium
GGAGGCTTGCCCTACGGGGACGCGTTACGTGGTCTTCGAGGTTAGGGCTTTGGGGTAGACCATCACACCGTTTTCAGAAGCGCGGAAAATTTTGTAGAGCATCTGGTTGGTGGGCAATTGGCTCTCGAGGTAGTCNNACGCCTTCGGCGCTGATGATAAAGCTGCTGCGGTCGTCCTGCAGAACCAGGCGTTTGGCGCGCAGATACCATAGCGCAAACAACAGGCGCTCGCGCGGGAATGCCATGATGTTTTCCATATCCAGCAGCGAGAGCGCAGCGTAGTCCGGGTTGGCGCGTCGCTTGCTGTAGAGTAGGCAGAGCACTCCGATACGGATCTTGGCCTCGGAATCGATACCTTCCGTGAATTCCTTCCCGAGAAAAATGGACAGCGGCTTTGCCGCGTGAATTTCGAATTGCCGGTCGTATTCTTTCCGCTTGGCCGGATCGCGCAGGACTTGATACGCCTCGCTCAGGATACGGAACCGCTCCGGGTCGCCCGTGTTTTGATTGTCGGGATGATAACGCGCCGCGAGTAGCCGATAGACGCGCTCGATGGTCTCAAGCTCAGCCCGTGGATTGATTTGGAACAGGTCGTAATAATTGACGGAGGGCTGAGGAGTCATGCTGATCACGTATCGGCAGAACGCGGGAGCGATGAGATAAGGGTTGTACCCTAGAGCACCGACTCCCTTACGGNNAACCGCGACCGTGAGGGAGTCGGTGCCTTTACGTTTTGAAGCGGAACCGAAACAGCGTCCAAACCGCGATCAAACCATCGCGCGGCTTGATTTTCTTTCCCTCCGCGAGCGAGCGCGGGCGATACGAGATTGGCACTTCCGCGATCCGGAAGCCGCCTCGGATCAGCTTGGCCGTGATCTCGTGATCTGTTTCGAATCCGCGGGTCTCGATCGTCATCGCCTTCAGCACTTTGGCTGGATACAATTTGTACGCCGTTAGCGTGTCTGAAATCCAGCGGCCGTAAAGGAGAAAAGTCAGGAACGAGAGCACCACGCCTGCAAACCAGGGGCCGAATCCTTGCGCCGGATTCTTGCCCGGCGTGAGCGACCAGCCGGCTGCGCGAATCTGGCCCAACACGCGGCTGCCGTAGACAGCATCGGCGCCGGTCTCGAGCGCCGCAAGCAGGGGCAAATAATCGGCTGGATCGTATTCCATATCTGCATCCTGTATCAGAATATAATCGCCCGCCGCTTCACGGATGCCGCGCTCGACCGCTCGGCCTTTCCCTTGATTCGGAACCTGGGTGAAGCAACGGACGCCATCCACTTCAAAGCTGCGTGCAATGGCTTCGGTGGCGTCCGTTGAGCCATCATTCACTACCAGGACTTCTTTCTCAAAACCGAGAGCGCGCGTGTCAACTTGAGCGATAGACCGCAGCAGGTCCCCGATAAAGGCTGCTTCGTTATATGCAGGAATCACAATCGAAACCAGCTTCATCCGCGGGCACCGAAGCGGAAACGAATCAGCGTGAACAGGGCCTTCAATCCGTCCATTGGAGTGGATTTCTTGCCTTCCATCTTAGTGCGGGCCTTGTACTCTACCGGAATCTCGAGGATGTAATGGCCTCGGCGGCACAGTTTGGCGACGATTTCCGTGTCCAGGTTCATGCCGTCGGACTGTAGATTCAGCGAGCGCAGGAGCCGCGCATCGAATCCCTTGACGCTTGTCAAGGTATCGGTGACGTATCGGTTATAAAGGAACAGGGTTGCAGTGCTCAATAACATGCCGCCGTATTTGCTCACTAGATATAACCCGCGCGACTTGCCGTAGATGCTCTTCAACCGCCCGGAAAGATCGGTACACTTGACCGCCCGGGTTCCAAACACCGCGCTGAAATTACTGCGTGCGATGGACAGCACCACCGGGTATATGTCCTTTTCCTGATACTCCAGGTCGGCTGGAAAGAATACAATAATGTCGCCGCGCGCTTTCTCAATGCCGGCTTTGAGCGCTGCGCCTCGTCCCTTTGGCTGGTCCAGACGGTAAGCCTTGACATTCCGGACCGATTGGGCGATTTCAAAAGTGCGATCCGTGGATCCGCCATCCACGAAGATAATTTCCTTGCCCAGCTCGAACATCTGGAAATCCAAAGCCATCAGGCGCTTCAGCGTTTCCTCGACGGTTCGTTCTTCATTGAGAGCGGGCACTATGATCGAGATCAAGTGCCGGAACGGCTGCAAAGCGATATCGATGCGCGATTGGACAATCTGCTGCAGCTCATCCAGAACAAATCCGCCGGCGTGGCGGCCTTCCTGATCCTCCCAATCGCGGAGCATTACCGATTCCAGCGGAAAGCTGAAGGTGGCTTTATCGAACGGAATGTAGCTTGCTACGCCGTGGTGTAGGGCGGGCGTGTGTTCACGGTCCTGGTGTTGGAAAAAGGAATGAGTGACCACGTCCTTCCAATCGAGCGCCACCTCTCCTTTCCGGCTCAACGCGCTGAGGAATTTTCGCGCCAGGTCGCCGGCGTCTTCTTCCTGCATGTCAAAATCGCGGCGGATGTTCGAGATCAGGATCTTGTCCGCGGACTGGTTGCAGATGATGGCCTCCGCCACGCCGCGTGTGATGTAGGAGGGAAACAGCGACGAATGCTGCGTGCCGGGACCGTAAACAATGACGTCAGCCGATTCGAGCGCCTGGCGTGCTTCCGGATTGATGGACGGAAAGCGGACGCCGCGCGCGATGAGATCCCCCAATTCGCTCGATGGCGTGGCAGATCGATAAACCTGCTCCTCGATGAGAAAGATGTCGTCGATCTTGGATGGATTCTGCGCCGAAACGATTTCAGCTTCGCTCCAGAGAATGCCGCCGTCCTGCTTGCGCGCGATCAGGAATAGGTTCTCACCCGCTGTGATGTTGAGCAGCCGCGACTCGATCTCGTAAAACTTGGCGAATGCATCCACTGTCCGATTGAAGCCGCGCTGTTCTTCCAGGTAGCAACCGGCAAAAAGGATATTGCCTAGCGCGCAGTCGGTGAAGTCGAAACAGTTGCCTAGAGTATCCTGCTGGGAGGCGTACTCCCAGAAGCGCTGGAAATAGCCGGTGAACGTTCGCGCTTGCTTCACGGAGAGCTGATCGAAGCGCGCCGCTAGTTCGGATGATTGCGCGCCCCAATCCTGATTCGCCACTCGCTGGACGAAATCCATGCCTCTTGGATATTCCATGCCAACCGGAAGGCGGTGATCCGACAAAAAGCGCAGCGCGCGATGACGCTGGTCTGATTGCGGCATGAGGCGGTTGATGTTCTTGCGGACATCGGAGGGTCCCAGCATCCCAGGAATGAAGCGACGCAGGCGGCCGGTGGAATGGCCGTCGTCATAGGCATTAATAAGGATGGTGAGCGAGATTTGGGGATGCTTCAGGAACGCTTCGGTAATACTTTGAGTCCCGCTGCCGCCGGAGAAGAGCACAACGCTCAACTTGGAGAGACGAGGCTCGTGCGCCGTGGACGTGGATGGTTCGAGCGTAGGAGGATTCATGCGTCGCTCCCTTCCGGTCGCGGCTCGGAACGCGCCAGCAATTGTTGCTCCAGGTAGGCCGCGTCGGCCGGCGAATTCACGCCCACCGATTCCGCCTCGGTCATTATGGGCGCCGTAATCAGTCCGTCCAGCATCGGAAATATTGGGAGAAAGTTCAGCTCGCCTGTCTTGCTTCCGACGCATTCGCCGGATCCCAACAAGCGCGGCAGATGGCGGCGCAGGGCTTCGGTGCGAAAAAGAAACACGCCGGAATCGCTTTCACCGCGCTCGGGCATTGAATCCCCTTCCCGAGCCTGCAGGATGCGCGACACGCGCCCGGATTCTCCGCGCTCGAAGTGGATATAGGGACGGTCCCGCCATAGAGTGGGACAAACGGCCGTCGGCTGCGCAATACCCTGATGAAGTCGCATCAAGAATTCGAGCGAATCGGGCCGGAGAGCCACCTGATCGCCCCAAACAATCAGTGTATGCCTTGTTTCGCCCAGCGCGAGGCCGCAACGGATGGCGTCGGCCATACCGCGCGGTTCCGGTTGTAGTGCAATAGCAACACGCCCGGGCACCAGCCGCGAAGCAGCTTCCTCGACGGGTGCCGCGCCGCTCGGCGAGAGCACAAAGACAAACCGGCCGCACAATGGCTTCAACAGATCCACCAGCCATTTCAGGATAGTTGCGCCGGCGATAGGAAACAGGATTTTGGGTTGTTCAAAGCCGAGGCGCGACCCGCGTCCGGCGGCCGGAATGAGTGCGGTCCAGAGCATCGGGTCGACCATCGAGTCCAGGAATGCCGCCGCATTTTCGCGCGTAATGATGCTCGGAACCGTCACGTTCGGGCTCCGATTTCGAGAAGATCTTCCAAACTCTCGATGATCAGATCGGCGCCCGCGTGCACCAGTTCGTCCGCCGAACAAGTGGAAGGAATTCCGCAGGCCACGGCTCCCGCGGCCTTGGCGGCTTGAATTCCCGCTACCGCGTCCTCAACCACCAACGACTCAGCTGCCCGCAGACCCAATCTGTCAATTGCCAATTCGAAAATCTCGGGCGCCGGCTTAGCGCTCCGAACGTCGCCGGAATGCAGCACGCACTGAAACAAAGGCCGAAGTTCATTGCGGTCGAGAAAGCTGTTCACACCGGCTTCGGACGCCGAACTGGCGAGGGCGAGTTTCAAGCGTCCAGCCAAGGTCCGCAGAACAGCCACTGCCCCGGGGACGATCGGGTTTTCCTCCAAAATGCGCGCCAATGCGATAGCACTCTTTGCCTTGGCTAAAGTGGCGATCTGTTCATCCGGCAAATGAATCCGGTTTTCGTTGAGGATGGTCCGGATGCCGTCCGCACTGCGCATCCCGGCCACGCGCGAATAGCTGAAGTTTGAGATGGAAAGCCCAGCGAGAGCTTCCTGGTAGGCGGCCGCATGAATCGGCGAGGAATTCAACAGCACTCCGTCCATATCGAACACGATTCCGCGCGGCGACCATCCTCCATCAATGGTGATGTGTGTGAGCAAGGCGCCGGTTCTTTCCGCTCCAGAATGTGATTGCCGCCGCCCCCAAAAGGCCAGCCAACGTGAGACCCGCGCCCCAGAAAACGGAACGCGGCCGGTACCGGAACGTGACCACGTGCGCTCCTTTGGGAACAGGTACGCCGCGCAACGCGAGATCCACTTCATAGATCTGATCGGGCTGCCCGTCCACGTTGGCGTACCAGCCGGGATAATAGGTGTCGGAGAGCACCACCATCCCGTCGCAGCTCATGTCCGCGCTGATCGTGACGTTCGAAGGGGCATAGTTGGTCACTAGCACGGTGTCCCTGGCCTGCGGGCAAGCCGGGAGCTGAGGTAGCGGCTCTCCCATCGAAAGAGCTTTCGATCGCAATTCGTTGATATGTTCGTCGATGAACGCCTGGCCCCGCTCGGTATCTTGAATGGGAACGATCTCATGCACAGCCCAGGCGCGATTGAATACGTCAGGATTCTGGTAAACGGCGATGCCGCTTGCCCCTCGAAATACCTCGCTCTGCGCTGGGCTGGTTGCTGCCCGCGCCAGCGTGTATTTTGTCCCAACCAGCTTCTTGGTTGAAAGGTTATAGGTTTCCAGGAGGAATGTGTTTACTGTTACGCCCGCTTGTGCAGCCGGAAAATCCACGTTGTAAAAGTCGCCCCAGTTCCGCGAGACATCTTCGGTTTGGGTCTCGACTCGAAAAGGACCGGGTTGTCTCTGAAGGAAATCCGCGATGTCCCCGTTGCCCCAGACCTTGTCGAGGAAGGCGCGCCGGTCCGGATCGTTCCGATCGGCGAACACGACGCTGGACTGATTTCCAGCCTCGAACAGCAAAAGCATGGTCAACAAAATGACAACCTGGCGTCGCGTTAAACTCTCAGTCCGCCACGCGTACAAGAGCGCGGCCATCAGGATGGAAATAAGCACCGTCATGACGACGCGATCGTCACGGTCCCACTGAAATTTTTGGGCGATCAGAACTGCCAGCACAATGACGCCCGTCACTAGGCCAAACACGGCGACACCGATGTTGATGCGGCGGATCCAGTGTAAACTCGCCTCCCCCAACTCCTTCGACGGCTCGATGGCATCCACGCCGAATGCCGCCAATACCGCAAAGCCGACATCGAACAGAAGCATGGCCATGGCTGGCACGCGCGCCTTTTCCACAAACGGCACCACTGCGTAAATGAAACCTTGAAAAATGCTGTAGGCCCCAAGCGAGTAAACCAATCCTCCCAACGCGATCGCAGCAAAAAACTTAACCACGTGCTGCCGCCACAACACGGTAATCGCAATGAGTGCCAACGAAATCGCTACGATGCCGAAGAACAGCCCCGTGTTCTCGCCAAACCCGGGAATCAGGATTCCAAACATATGTATAGGAAGCACCGCGTGCTTGGCATGGACGTAATAGGGGATAACGTCGTCCCATGCCAAATGGTCCCGGGCACCGGCCCAGCGCCACGCCAGACGGCCGTACTCTTGCGCTGGAAGTATCTGCAAGGCGCCCACAATGGGTGCGAAAACCATGGTGACCGCGGCTAGGCGCGCTATTCGCCAATCAGGACGTCCGTCTTTGAGGATGTAGTAGAGCCACGCTCCGGCCGCCGCCAAGGTCAGAAAGATCGGTACCTGATGATGCCCGCTCAGCCATGCCATGCCAATGCATAAGCCACTCAAGGAAGCGTTGGCCCACGGATGCACGCCGCGCACCGCACGCAGCAGAAACAAGAAGACCAGCGGCGTCCAGACTGCGCCGTTCATCATCTGCGGCCAATCCGTCCAGCCCATGTATCCTACCAGCGCAAAGGCCAGTCCGGCGATCAAAGACGCGGCTCGCGAGCGCCCTAGATCCCGGCACAGCAGATAGCAGAACAGCGCGGCCATGTAGTGCACTACAACGAAGTACCAATTGATGGCCCACATCTGGATGAGTCCATGCTCGCGGGGCATCATCCATAGCAACCAGTTCAGCGGGTAGGCGGCGCCGGGTTGTGCTTGCCCGAGCAACGGCTGTCCCATCCAATTGTGCGGATCCCACAACGGAAAGTGGCTGTGCTGAAGCTGGCGTGCTGCTTCTTGCCACCAGGGGAGCACCTGGTCGGCCATATCCGGCGACCACATCCAGTCGAACTGATACGTGAAGACCAGCTTCCAATAGAAGCAGGTGATTATCACAAACAAGACCAGCGGAAAGGTCAATGACGAAGGCCATCTCAGTTGTACGCGCGTTCGATGCGTTTCGTGCGTGCGCGGCTGAGACTGAGTGGCGGGAAAAGCCATGCGTTTATTATCCACTAACGCTTCCTGTNNTGGATAACAGCTGGGGACCCATCGATAGTTGCCTGCCAACCTGGATCGAACTGTTCAGCCAGAGTGAAGCGCCCGCCGTTTTCGGAGCCAACCACAAATTCTCGATCCTCCGGTTCCCAGCGGACGCAATGCGCCGTAGCCTCGCCGTCCGTTGAAATCCATCCGTAAGGCGGCCGGGCTTTCGTAAACTCGAATGTCCTGTAGTAGCTAGTCGCGGGTGGCAGCAGCCGGAAATCGGGATCGCTCGAAAGGCGCTTGTACAGCGGCCCGCCTTCACTGGTGACGAAAAAACGAACACCCAGCAGAACAAGCGCAGCCTTATTTGCCGGATCAATATCGATTTCAACGTTGGTGCGGGCGTGCTCGATCGTGGCCATGAGCTTCCGATAGTTCGTCGTCAGCATGGGATCGAAACCTTGCGGCGTAGCGAGGCTGTAATGACGCAGATCCAATGGAAAGGGAGCTGTGACATCCAAGGCAATACGATACTGGTAGTTGTCGCGCAATTGCCGGTAGACGCTGTCATCCAAGCCGGAGAATGAACTGAAGTTCGTATATACGTTGCCTTCCGCCGCATCGAACCACTTGCCGGTGCCGAATACTTTGTAATCCACTCCCACGGTCACGAGCAGCGCAGTCACCAGCGCTGCCCGAAGCGCCCCTCGTTCGGCCGGCAAAATGAAAATGGCCAGCGAGAATAGGGCCAGGGTAATAGCTGGGGCAACGCCGGATTTCCAACCCGTCGGAAAATCCGAGCCAAGCGGAAACCAGAAGAGCACTTGGCGAATGGACCACGCAACCAGAAGGCCGATGATCAACGGCGTCAGCCAGCCGGGCACGGGACGCCGCTTTCGTCTCAGAAGATCATCCAATCCAAGCGCCGCTAGGGAAGCGGCGGCCAAGGTCAAGCCCGCGAGAAAATACCAGTCCCGGCATATTTGAAACAGCAGATCGGAGTGTCGGATGGTGCTCCTTACCAGATTGAATGGATTTGTTGCCATCACAAGGCATACAGCCAGCACACTCAAGGTCGGGATCAGCTCCCGCCACCGCGGCCGCCGGGCTAGAGCAAGCAAACCGAGGAAGGCTGGTGCACCAAGATACAGATAATCGCCGCCCCAGTGTTGGGTAGGCTCACGATGCAATCCGAAGTCAAAATAATTTGGCACGAAATAGGCGACGTAAGCTTCCGGATTTCGCCACCCGGGACCATATCTGGGATCGAAGGTTTTCAGGCTTGAAGCCTGGATGCTGGGCAGCAGTTGGACCGCCGCAAGCAGCAAGGACGCGGCCAACGCCACAATCACGCCCACGGCGACCTTCCACCGCCACGCGGCGTAACCTACGGCGCACAGCGCGAAGGCAACCCAAGTGGGCGGATACCCGGCGAGAAAACAGAGCGCCGACGCGACGGTCACCTTCCAGAGAGGGCGCCAGTGCCGCTGTTCGATTGCCTCATCGATTCCCCATAGAGCTAATGGAATCCAGGCCCAGCCCGTCACCAGCCCCAAGTGCTGCAAGTGATTTAGCATATAGCCGCTGTAAGCGAACACAGCGGCGCCCAGGACACTCGCGAGCTGGGCTAGACCTCTGTGATTCAGCCACAGGTAGCAGAGCAAAAAGGCCAACCAGACGTGCAAGAAAACGAAGCACTGCAGGCTTTGGTACGAAAGCGTCGCGTGAGGGAAATTGGTTAGGAACAACAGCCATGTGGGCGGATAGAACAGCGCGGCCTGAACGTTGCCGACGAAACTGAGACCGCAATAAATGGTGGGGTCCCACTCCGGGAACCGCCCGTGACGAATGGCCTGAAACGCATAGTCCGTGAGCGGGTAGTGGAACCCTTCGAGATCGTAGGGAATGTGGACGCGCCGAAGCGGCGGCAGATAGTCGATGAAAAACAGGTAAGTAAAAACGAAGGAGAGCGCCGCGACCATCCACCCTCGAATCGCTGGTTTCATATTCCCCGATAGCCTTGCATAAAGGTTCTCTCTAAGACCCGCTTGACGGCATAACAACTACAGCAAGCCGCTCACTTACGATCTAACGTACCTTTATCCGGGCGGGTTTTGTACAAGCCAGCCGGTAGGCGATCCCGATTATGGGGCTTATGTTGCGCGAGAAAAACCTTAGTATCTATATCGTCATCAGTCCTTTGCCGATAAGCGTGAGAGGTAGGCAGTTGCGTCCCATTTCAATATTTGCATCTGAGCCCCAGCCTATCGTCCTGGAGGGCCTTTATAGCGTGCTGGCCCAGTGCGATGACCTGGTTTTCGCCGGCGCCGTCTCAAGAATCAATGACGCCTTCGAGGAGTCGAACCGGCTTCGACCCGACGTCGCGCTGATCGATCTTGGCAGCGGAGGACTGGCATCCGCGCTGCGGTATATTGCCAGCCTCAAAGCAGCTTCCATAAACAGCTATGCCGTCCTGTGGGTGGTGGAGCTACCGGAAATGGAAGCGTTCCGGGCTTTGCAAATGGGAGCGCGGGGAATTGTCAAGAAAACTGCACCGGTCCCGAAGCTACTGGAATGCCTTCGCGAGGTAGGCGCGGGCAAAATCTGGATGGATGAAGCCGAGAACGTCACTGCCTTCCTGCAGCGCAAGGAGACCTCTCGCCTGACACCGCGGGAACGAGAAGTGGTGCATCTGATTTGCCGTGGCATGAAGAATAGACAAATCGCTGAGAATCTGCGGATTACACCAGGTACCGTGAAGGTTCACTTGATGCACATCTTTGAGAAAACCGGCCTCAAGGACCGTCTCGCTTTGGCCGTGCATGGGCAGGAACTGGTCGGCGTGGAACCACAGTCCAAAGAAGCCTCGACCAGCTAGTCAGGCGTGCGTGGGGCAGGCGCTTTCGCCCAATGCCACTTAGTTTTCCCAAAACTGGGGATTCTGCCGTCATAAGTGGGGCAGACCCCCAGGTCTNNCTTCGCCAACGGAATCAGCTTCCTTCAAACCCGGCAAGCCGGCGAGGGCGTCGGCTGCGATCCAGGGGGACCGCCCCACTAATGAATGCAAATCGAGCAATCTTGGGAAAACTAAGTGACATTGGGCGCTTTCGCCTGCCAACCGGTCTTCTTCTCAATCCCCGTCAGCAAGGGAACAAAATCAGGCGGTCGGGGACTTCAATATTCGCGAGCTGCTAAAGCGATGCCCTCGCGGGGTCGATGGACTGAGGGGATCGCACATCACGTGGCAAGCTCAACAGGTTTTCTTCCACCGGCCGAGGCTCTTCCACCCTCCGGGGCTCTTCCCGCGGTGCGTGTTGCTCCACTCGCCCCGGGAGTAGTGTCGGCTGCATGGGGACGTTGGACTCGAGCGCTCGCGCCCTCATTTGCCGACTGTTTTTTCGTGGCCATCCTGGCCTGGCTCTTCGTGTGCGGCGCCAGTGGCTGGAAATCGTTGTTGATGGATGGCGATACCGGCTGGCACATCCGCACCGGCGACTATATCCTGGCGAACCATGCTGTGCCGACTCGCGATCTGTTCTCGTTCTCGAAACCGGGCGCGCCCTGGTTTGCCTGGGAATGGCTGTCGGATGTCGTCTTCGGACTTCTGTTCCGAATGGGAGGACTTAAGGCGATCGTGCTTTTCGCCGGAGTGCTCATAGCTGTCTATGCCACAGTGCTGCTTCGTTACGCGATATGGCGTGGAGCCAACGCGTTGCTCGCGGCGGCGGCCACGTTCCTGGCGGTGGGCAGCGCTTCGCTGCATTTCCTGGCGCGGCCGCATCTGTTTACATTACTCCTGTTGCCGGCATGCCTTTGGTTAGTGGAAGCCGATCGCCGCCGCAACACGCGCTGGATCTGGGCGCTGGCGCCGTTGACTGCCGTGTGGACCAATCTGCACGGCGGATTCCTGGTGTTCCTGGTTTTGCTCGCGCTGTTGGTGGCTGGAAATTCGATCGAAGCGCTTTTGGGAAGGCCGCGCTGGGCTGCAGCGCGAAGGTACTTGCTACTGTTGCTGGCTTGCTTGGCCGCGTCTTTCGTGAATCCCTACGGCAGCGGGCTTCACGTTCACATCATCGAGTATCTACGCGCGGATTGGATCCGGAACCTGGTGCAGGAGTTTCAAGCTCCCACTTTCCGGTCCGAAGGCCAGTTTCAGTATGAAGTTCTATTGATCACCGGGTTGTTGGTGTGCGGTGCACTGCTCAAAAGGAAGTGCGTCACTGAGGCGCTTTGGCTGCTGTTCCTAGCCCACTGCTCACTGGTAAGCGTGCGGCACGTCCCGCTGTATGCATCCATCGCCGCGCCATTGATCGCATCTGAGGTGAGCGGCTGGTGGAAATCGTCCGTGACTGGCCTGCCGAAGTCGTCGATGTTCCGTATACTCCACCAACTCGGAGAGGATATAGCACCGAGTTTCCGTTGGATGAGTGTTTGGCCAGTGGTCGTGGTCCTAGCGTTGATGGCAATCGGCGCACCAATCAAGTGGCCAACCGATTTTCCGAGCGAGGCGTTTCCCGTCGCGATGGTTCATGAGAATTCAGTACTACTACAATCCGGCCGTTTGCTGACCCCCGATCAGTGGGGCGACTACCTTATTTATTGCTTTTACCCGCGGCAAAGGGTTTTCGTAGATGGCCGCAGCGATTTCTACGGCGAGACGCTCGGAAGGGAATACCTCCACTTACTCCAAGGGGCCTACGATTGGCGGGCGATTCTGAAGCGGAACGGCTTCGATAGGGCTCTAGTACCGGTGGACTGGCCTCTTACGGCGATTCTGAAACTCGATCCTTCCTGGCAAGTTGTTAAGGACGATGGGAAAGCCATTCTATTCCGGCGCCGGCCTTGAAAAAGGCCCGGGCAGCTAAGTAAATCGACACCCACCCACGCATGACCCGTACTAAAGAAAACCCGGCCCCAAGGCTAATGAAAACCTCCCAGTTTGCCGAACTTATTGTCAGGAGAGCGGCATGAGAACCAAGTTTGACAGTTCGACCGACCGGCGTATTGCGGGCAAGCTGGCGGTGTCGGGAATGCCGCTGGAGTGGTTGGATGCGGGGAGTTGGCGGTTGCCTTCAGGTAAGGCCTTAGCTGAATTTGCGTTGCAAGCCGGTTTCTTGGCGCCGCCGCTGTTCAACGTGGAGCAATTCGGTGGCGTGCCGGACGGATCCCGAGTACGGCGTTTCATGGATAACCGGGCCATGTCCTCTCGCGTTAGGCAGTGCGGAAAAGGGAGCAGCGAGTGACGGCGCAAGTTTGGATTGCAGGAATCGTTGGCGTGGCCGCCATTGTCGATGACGTGTCGCGCCGCAGGATCTCCAACTGGATCCCGTGTTCGGCGTTCGCGGCCGGATTGATTTTGCAAACCATCCAGGGCGGATGGCGGGGTGCGGGCTCGGCTCTTGTGGGCACCGCGACTGGCGCTGGCGTCTTTTTGATTTTCTACCTTATGGGCGGCATGGGCGGCGGCGATGTGAAGTTGATGGCCGGGTTCGGCGCCGTGTTGGGATGGGGACAGCTACTCAAAGCCGCGTTGTGGACAGCCGGGTGCGGCGGCGTGATGGCAGCGCTCGTGATCGTCGTTGGCTCTGTCCGTGAGACCTGGAGAAGCAGGAGTTCGGCCAGGGTCGAGGTTCCGCAGGGTGGAAGCGATTCCCGGCGGAAGCTGAAAGCGGACTCCATTCCGTATGCTCCCGCGATTGCGGCCGGTGTCTGGTTGAGTCTGTTTGCAAAGACGTGACGAGGATTTTTGTATTCCGCTTCTGATAAAGGGCAGGAGAAAGAAATATGGACCGTAGATTCTTAACCGTGTTGGGCGTGAGTTTACTCTTCGCGCTCGTGATATCGAGTGTGTTTTACCAGATGACAGCGCGCGCCGGCGGGTCGAAGAAGGTTGAGCCGACCGATATGCGCGACATCGTTGTCGCGGCCCGTCCGTTGTCGGTGGGTGTGACGGTGAAGCCGGCCGATATCAAACTGAGCAAGATTCCGTCCTCGGCGTTCCCCAAGGGCGCTTTCGGAAAGGCCGAAGAAGTGATCGACCGGCCAGTGATCAGCAACGTTCTCATGGATGAGCCCATCCTGGATGGACGCCTGGCGGTACGCGGCAGCGGTCTTGGCCTGGCGCCGATCATTCCGGTCGGAATGCGAGCCGTCACGGTGCGTGTGAACGACGTCAGCGGCATCGCCGGATTCGTGCTGCCTGGTATGCGAGTGGATATCCTCGTAACCGGCCGGCCGCCGAGTTCCGATGGAACGATAACGGCTACTGCTCTCCAGAACATGCTGGTCCTCTCAGCCGGCACCGCCATTCAAGCCGATGCGCGAGGCCAGGCAATTCAAGCCAGCACTGTAACCTTGCTGGCTACTCCGGACCAAGCCGAAACGCTCACCCTGGCAAATAATGAAGGCCGCATCCAGCTGGTGTTAAGGAACGGCAGCGACCAGACCATCGAAAAGCCGCCGGGACGCGAGATAAGCGAACTCTACGGCTTACACATACACAAGAAACCGGCTGAAGCTCCAGCCAGACCCAGAACACGGGTCGTCAGTGTGGTCGCCGCGGCTCCGCCTCCGCCGCCACCGCCGCCGGACCAGATCATTGTAATCCGTGGAACTCAGAAGACTGTGGAAGTAGTTGGCGTTAGCCGGCCAGCGGACGGGGGAAGGTAAACCATGCAAGTCATACAGCGAGTGTGCTTCGTTTCTTTGCTTGTGATCTTCGCGGCAGCCAATTCGGCTTTCGCTCAAGGAGGCCCCGAGGACATCCGGCTGACGGTGGGAAAGAGCATCGTCATTGATTATCCGACGGACATTTCCCGAATCTCCACCAGCAACCCGGACATCGTGGACGCGTCCCCGGTGACGGGAAGAGAAATCCTGGTCCACGGCAAAGCATTTGGAACCGTGACCCTGGTGGTTTGGAGCAAGGCCGGGCAGCGGAATTTCTACAACATTACGGTGGAACAGAATCTGGAGCCGCTCCGGAAACTGCTGAAGGATACCTTCCCCAAAGAGGACATCCACGTCCAGTCCTCGCGCGAGTCTCTGTCCCTAACAGGCCGCGTCACCAATAAAGACGTCGCCGAAAGGGCCACCGCGCTTTCAACTCCGTTTGGGAAGACCATCGTTAATAACCTGCAGATTATCTCAACGGGTGCGGAGAAGCAGATCTTGTTGCGAGTGAAATTTGCCGAGCTCGATCGCACCGCATCCACACAATTCGGCGTAAACTTGATATCCACGGGGGCCGCGAACACCGTGGGTGGCATCACCACCGGCCAGTTCCCCGCTCCCTCGCTCGCAACCGTAACGGGCACCGCCGGCAGTAGCGCTCCTCAAATCAACTCGTTCACTATTTCTCAAGCGCTGAACATTTTTGCGTTTCGCAACGACCTGAACCTGGGCGCGTTCATAAAGGCGCTCCAGAGCCACAACCTGCTGCAGATCCTAGCCGAACCGAATCTAGTCACAACCAACGGAAAGGAAGCCACCTTCCTGGTCGGCGGCGAATTCCCCATTCCCGTTTTGCAGGGCGGGGCCAATTCCGGCGCCGTTACGATCCAGTTCCGGGAGTTTGGCGTCCGGCTGAGCTTTAACCCGACCATCACTGAGAACAATACCATTAGCATGCACGTCAAGCCGGAAGTGTCGTCGATCGATCTCGCCAACTCGGTGTCCTTTAACGGCTTCACCATCCCGGCGCTGTCGACGCGCAAGATGGAAACCAATATTGAGCTGGGCGAGGGGCAGAGCTTTGTGATCGGCGGCCTGGTAGACCGGCGCTTGACGGAAACAGTTTCCAAGATTCCGGGGCTCGCGAGCATCCCCATCCTGGGGAATCTGTTCAAGACCAAGGAGACCGATCGGAACAATACGGAGTTGATTGTTATGGTAACGCCCGAGGTCACCGTGCCGCTGCAGCCGGGCGAGAGCAAGAGCCTGGTCATGCCTCGCGAATTTATGCTAGCGCCGGCTAGCCCGGCTGATCCGTACGCCGCGCAGCAGTCCACCAAGAAGAGTAAAGACTAAACATGGGGAACCTGGGCATGGGGAGTATCTGATGACAGCGAAAGGGACGGTCTTGACGGCGTTATCTATAGTGCCGAACCGTGAGTTAGCGGGTCAGTTCTCGCTAGCCGTCGAGCACACGCGCGCCTTTCAGATCGTCGCCGAACTCAAACAGTACCCCTCGCCACAGACTCTTGAGATGCGCCTGCGTCAGACCAAACCCGACGTGATCCTGCTCGACCTCGCTACTGATTTGGACGTAGCCTGTGAGCTCATCCGGTCGGTCCTGGCCCTCAACCATCCGACGCATGTGGTGGGCTTGCATGTCCGCAACGATTCCGACGCCATTTTGCGGTCCTTGCGAATGGGCGCCACCGAGTTTCTGTACGCTCCTTTCGATGCCCAGATCCAAACCGAAGCGATCACCCGTCTGCGCCGGCTGCTGCAGCCCGGTCCAGCCGAGGATATTCAGCCCGGAAGCCTGGTTGTGTTCACCAGCGTGAAGCCCGGTTCTGGAGCTTCGACCCTGGCGGCCCAGACCGCTTTCGCGCTGCGCCGAACCACTTCCCAACGGGTGTTACTAGCGGACTTCGACCTGATGGGAGGGATCATCGGCTTCTATCTGAAGCTGACGAACACGAAATCCTTGGTGGATGCGCTCCAATTTGCCGACTATCCGAGCGACACGCCTTGGCCGCCGCTGGTGGCCACCTCCGATGGCGTGGACATTCTTCCGGCTCCCGAGACTCCGCACACCGGCCCGATTGACGCCGCGCGGCTGCATGCGGTGTTGGAACACGCGCGCATGAACTACGACTGGATCGTGATCGATCTTCCGGTGGTTTTCCAGCGTTTGAGCTTGATGACCATTTCCGAATCGGATCATGCCTTTCTGGTCTCTACCTCCGAGTTACCCAGCCTCCACCTGGCGCGCAAGGCGGTCAATCTGCTCGATCAGCTCGGTTTTCCTAAGGAACGCTTTCAAATTATGGTGAACCGCGTCAACCGGCGCGATGAAATTGGCGGATCCGATATTGAGAAGCTCTTCAATTGTTCGGTGAACTCGCGCATCCCGAACGACTATTTTTCGCTGCACCGGGCGGTTACGCTCGGCCAGCCTGTGGACGGCCATTGTGAACTCGGAAAAGCGATCGAAGGCTTGGCCGGGCGCTTATCGGGCATCACGGCCCAAGACAAAAAAAGGACGGGCCTGTCCGATTCGAGGGCGGTACTTTCGACAGTTCAGTAAAGAGACATCATGTTTCCGAATCTTGAGACAAAATCGACGCCGCAAGTAAGCTGGGAGCAGCGCCTGTTGAAGAACGGCGGCAAGTCCAAAGGGGCGCTTAAACCTGAATACCAGGAGTTGAAATTTACACTTCACCGCAAGCTGGTGGATAAGATCAACCTGGAAGCGCTAGCCACCATCGATAACCAGCGCGTGCGCAGTGAGGTGCGCCAGGCTCTCATTTCTCTGATCGATTCCGAGCCGACGCTTCTAAGTTCACTTGAGAAGCAACAGATTTGCGACGAAGTTCTGGACGAAGTATTCGGTTTGGGCCCACTCGAGCCCCTTCTACAGGATCCAACCATCTCCGACATTCTGGTCAATACGCACCGGGCAGTCTACATCGAACGGAAAGGCCTGTTGGAGCTGACTTCGGTAAATTTTCGCGATAGCCAGCACTTATTGCGGATCATTGACAAGATCGTTTCGCAGGTGGGCCGGCGCGTCGACGAATCGACGCCTATGGTAGACGCGCGGTTGAGCGATGGATCGCGTGTGAACGCCATTATTCCTCCGCTGGCAGTGGACGGCCCGATACTGTCGATTCGCCGCTTTAGCACTGACAAACTGATGCCCCCGGACCTGGTGGACCGGTTGGCCATGACGCCGGGCATGATGGAGTTGCTCGAAGCTGCGGTAAAAGCGAAGTTGAACATCATCATCGCTGGCGGTACTGGCGCCGGAAAAACCACGCTACTCAACGCGCTGTCGGCGTTCATCTCGCCTAAGGAGCGCATCGTCACCATTGAAGACGCCGCCGAACTGCAGTTAAAGCAGCCGCACGTGGTTCGACTGGAGACGCGCCCCCCCAATTTAGAAGGCAACGGCGCCGTCCGGCAGCGGGAGTTGCTGGTAAACAGCTTGCGTATGCGTCCGGACCGCATCGTGGTCGGCGAGGTCCGCGGCGAAGAAGCTTTGGACATGTTACAGGCCATGAA
>PMUN01000372.1 GCA_003166875.1 Bryobacterales bacterium
CCTGGACCCGCTCTTCGGCAACGGAATCAGCTTCCTTCAAAACCCGGCAAGCCGACGGGGGCGTCTGCTGCGGTCCAGGGGGACCGCCCCACTAAGAATCCAAACTGCTGGGACTGTCAGCGATCCAAGTCGCAGCCCTACTTCACCGCGATGGTCACCGCCGGACTTACCTGTCCTGAGATATTGATCACCACCGGCACCTGATCGCCCGCCGTCACGCCCGGCGGTACCACAGCGTTGATTTGGTAGACGCCCACCAATCCGGGCGTCAATCCGGAGAACGCCACAGTGGATGTCTGGCCGCCGATTGTGACCTGCGGCTGATCGTTGGTTTTCGCCGCGGGAGAAGCAGGCGCCGCGGCTCCCGGCGCGATGGTTTGATTCACGGCGCCTAATCCGCCACAGTAAATTACCAGCGTGTCTCCGGCCGTCGCAGGCGAGCTTGGGTCGGCCAAAAAGCTGGTTTGGCCACTCGATGTAGTGCGAACCGCGAAGATGCTTCCCTGGTTCGGAGCATTAGCCACCGGCGCCAGAAAAACCGCGGGCTGCGCGGGCGCCACGTCCACCGATATGGGGACCGATATAGTGGTATCGCGCGTCACCAATACCTGCTGGCTGGTATTTGCCATCACGTCGAATGGGATGGCCGCGTTGAGCTGGCCGCTGGAGGCGTAAAATATTGGCGCCGGCTCGCCCGCGATCACCACGGTTGCGCCCTGGCTAGTCCGAACCCGGCTAGCCAAATAGCGCAAACGATAAGGTATTTCGTCCGCAATTGGTTCGATGATACAACGTGGAAGGGCCTCAGGCGGAAGCATAGGGCTAAAATGAATTCGGGAATGAGGCGAATCTCCGCTATCATCGGATCCGCGGCGTTCTTCGTGCTCGCCCCCTGCACGGTGGCCGGTTTAGTGCCGTGGTGGATTTCGCGTTGGCAATTGGAACCACCCTTCTTCGGCCTGTTCTTATTGCGGATTGCCGGCGTCGTTCTAATCCTGGCCGGCCTGCCGGTGCTTCTGGATTCCTTCGCCCGATTCGCAATCGAAGGCTTGGGCACACCAGCGCCGGTCTTTCCGACAAGTCATCTGGTTGTGACCGGTTGGTATCGCTACGTTCGAAATCCGATGTACGTCGCCGTAGTATCCATCATCGTTGGCCAAGCCCTGCTGTTTGGTAGCGTTCACGTGCTGGAATATGGAGCCCTGTTTTGGCTGGTGGCTCATTTTTTCGTGCTGGCGTACGAGGAACCCAAAATGCGCTCCACATTTGCCGAAGAGTACAAGCAGTTCTGCGCGAATGTTCCCCGATGGATTCCGCGTCTCACTCCGTGGCGCGCCGCCCACTAGCCCCCAGTCCCAAGTCCCCAGTCCCTCGCCAAGTGTTAGCATGGATGGTTGTCAGGCTCCGGGCTTCGTGCAACGGGCGGCTGTGAACCCCGCCAGGTCCGGAAGGAAGCAACGGTAACGGTTTAGCCCGTGTGCCGCGGATCACCCGGGGTCTGGCATAACGTTCGTCTTTGCGCTCTCCAACCACGCTTTCATGTACCAGGTCATCGCCAGGAAATATAGACCCCAGTCGTTTGCCGAGTTGATCGGCCAGGAGCACGTCCGCACGACGCTCGAAAACGCCATCGCGCAAAAGCGCATCGCCCACGGTTACATCTTCTCCGGCCAGCGCGGCACCGGAAAAACTACCGTGGCACGCATCCTGGCGCGCTGCCTCAATTGCATCGAAGGCCCCACCACCAAGCCCTGCGGCAAGTGCGCGAGTTGCCTGGAGGTTACCGCCGGCAACACCGTGGATGTGATCGAGATTGATGCGGCCTCGAATCGCGGCATCAACGAAATGCGCGAGCTGCGCGAAAACGTCCGCTATCGACCAGCGCGCGACCGCTATAAGATCTTCATCGTCGACGAAGCGCACCAGATCACCAACGAAGCCTTCAATGCGCTGCTCAAGACGCTTGAAGAGCCGCCCGAGTGGGTGGTTTTTGTGCTGTGCACCACCGAAGTCCACAAGATTCCGACCACGATAGCGTCCCGCTGCCAGCAGTTCAGCTTCCGCTCCGTGGATTTCGCCGAGGTTGTAGAACGCATGGAGTGGATTTGCAAACAGGAAGGCATCGAGGCTGATCCCGAAGTGCTCAGCGTGCTGGCGCAGATGGGTGAAGGCAGCGTGCGCGATTCTTTATCGGCGCTGGATCAAGCCATCGCGTGCTGCGGCGTCAAGCTCAACGCCCAAGAAGTGCGCGGCTTGCTGGGAATGTTCTCGCTCGATTCGCTCAGCGAGGTGACTCAGGCGCTAGCCGCTCAGGACTCGCGGCGTATGCTCGACCTGGTGATGGAACTGGAACGGAACGGCCGCAACCTGCAACATTTCTGCCGCGAGCTGGCGCGTTATTTCCGAAATCTGCTGGTGGCGAAAGTTGCCGGCCCCAACACGCGATTGATCGCAGCCTCAGGCCCCGAGCAGGAGCGCCTGGCCGAAATCGCAGCCGGATATTCAGAAGAAGACTTGACTCGTTATCTCCAGCTCACGCTCGACTTGTTCAAGGATCTGCAATTTTCCCTGCAACCGCGCCTGCATTTAGAGATCGGCCTGCTGCGCCTGATCCAAGCCGGCAAGTTGTTACCGATCGAAGAAGCGCTAGCGAATCTGGGTAGCCAGGGCGGCGGACCCGCGCCCTCAAAGCCACCACAGCCGCGAAAGCCTGTGCCCCCAGCACCAGCCACCAGCCACCAGCCACCAGCATAACCGTCCCGGCAGTACTTTTACCCGCTCAGTACCTCAGTAGTACTAACTCCCTGAAGTACAGGTGTTCTATCGACGGCCACTAGGGTCATCGCCTTAAATGAGGACATGGGCAGATGCATATATTGTCATAGCGTGATGACCAGGGAAGAAGAACAGTGCTACATCTGCGGCGACAGCGTGCCGCAGCGCCTGCAGGTGGCCGTCAAGCGCCAGGCAGTATCGCCAATGACCAATGTGGTATTCCTGGCCTCGCTCGCGTTTACCGCCTACTGCTTTTTCGGGGAACACAAGCTTTCCTTGCCGGTGACTTTGGCGATTTCCTCAACTTTATTGCTGGTCAGAATCATCGCCGAACGGATCGCGAAGAAAAACGCGAATTGACGAAGCCGTCCGCGCGGGGCGACAATGCGTGGAGCCCCAATGAATACCCGTTTCCGTGCCGAACACGTTGGCAGCCTGCTGCGACCACCTGAATTGCTGGCAGCCCGATCCGCGCATGCCGCCGGACAAATACCTTTGGAAGAGCTGCGCCGGCAAGAGGATCAAGCTATCCTGGCGGCGCTGGAAAAGCAACGAGCCATAGGGTTGGATGTACTTTCCGACGGTGAAATGCGCCGGGGTTCCTGGCTCACCGATATGGCGGACGCCGTCGAGGGATTCGTCCCCGCGAAGGTGACGCTGGAGTGGAAGGGGCCGGGCGGAGGCGCCGAGGGCAGCACCGCGCAAGCGGCCGGCGCGAAGCTGCGGAAAGTCCGCAAGCTTACCGGGCACGAACTGCCGTTGTTAAAGCAAGCGGCGCTGGGTGCGGTCAAGATAACTCTTCCCGCGCCCTCCAATTTTGTCCTGGCCAGCTACAAGCCGGGCGTGACGGATGCGTTTTATCCTACGCATGCCGACCTGCTGCGCGATCTGGTTGGAATCGTGCGCGACGAAGTGCGCTGGCTGGTGTCTGAAGGC
>PMUN01000473.1 GCA_003166875.1 Bryobacterales bacterium
AAGCCCGCTTTAACCGTCTCCATGCTGCCGCCGCAGATTTGGGTTTTCAATTGGTTGCCCAAACTGCTAACCCCTAGTTTTCATAACGCCACGACAGACGGTCTCTGAGTAGTTTTCCCGAGCGTCTCCAGCCACCAATGCTGTGCTCAGCCCCAGGAGGCTTTCCATTACCTCAAACAGTTCCCGCGAATGGACTGGTTTCGAAATGTATCCGTCCATGCCGCTTCTGAGGAAGCGCTCCCGGTCTCCCTCCATCGCGTGCGCAGTCATGGCAATGATAGGAATGTGGGCGCCTGTGATTCTCTCCCTTTCCCGGATGGCTGCGGTGGCTTGTACCCCATCCATTACCGGCATCTGCACATCCATCAGGATCAGGTCAAAGCTCTGTTGCTCCAGCGCCTCCAGAGCCTGTGCGCCGTTCTCGGCCAGAACCACAACGTGACCCCGTTTATCGAGCAATCGCGCCGCCACCCTTTGATTGACCGGATTATCTTCCGCCAGCAACACGCGCAAAGGCGTTCGTCCTTCCCGGAGAGTTTGACCTGTAACGAGCTGTGGCGCCTCGGGAGCCTGAATGCGCGACCCCAGAACCTTCGAGAGCGCCTCCAACAGATCCGACTGCAGAACTGGTTTCATTAGGTAGGCAGCGATCCCTAACTCCGCGCAGCGTGCGCCATCGCCGCGATGCCCGCCGGAGGTCAACATGACTGTGATCATCCCGGCCAGCTCGGGAACTCCCAGAATCTGCTCCACCAGCGTGAAACCGTCCGTCTCCGGCATGTGACGGTCCACAATCATCAGACCGAACGAGTCCTGGGCTTGTTTTGCTTCCTTCAATAGAGCAAGCGCCGCTCTTGCGCTGTCCACAGCGGCAGGCCTCATCCGCCAGTGCGTGAAGATCTTCTCGAGAATTTGAAGATTGGTGGCATTGTCATCCACCACCAATACGCGCATGCCTTCGAGAATCGCGGGATCTGCGCCAGGCGTTCCACGGATTTCACCGCTGACCACTCCAAACGGCGCGGTGAAGTGGAATGTCGTTCCCTTGCCCACCTCGCTCTCCAGCCAGATTCGCCCCCGCATCATGTCGATCAATCGCGCCGAAATGGATAGGCCCAAACCAGATCCGCCGTAACGGCGCGTGGTAGACGCGTCTGCTTGTGTAAAAGGTTCAAAGATCAGCTTCTGCTTCTCGGCTGGAATTCCAATCCCGGTATCTGAAATCGTAAAATGCAATAACATGCCGTCGGAATTCTGAGTTTCCATCTCCACTCGCATCACCACCTCACCGTGCTCGGTAAACTTGATGGCGTTGCCAACCAGGTTCAAGATGATTTGACGAAGCCGGGTCGGGTCGCCCTGGATG
The DNA here is from genome assembly GCA_003166875.1 of Bryobacterales bacterium. Lineage (GTDB taxonomy): Bacteria > Acidobacteriota > Terriglobia > Bryobacterales > Bryobacteraceae > Palsa-89. The sequence goes on from PMUN01000473.1 coordinate 1,367, forward strand.
ATCTCCGGCAGCTCCGGCGGAACATAGCAGGCCAATTCCAGACTCTTCTGGTAAGCCCGGACTGCCAGCGTCTTCATCGCTTGCCCCAAAAGATCCCGCAGGTCGAAAGCGATGGGTTCCAGGCTCAGCTTGCCCACTTCAATCTTGGAAAAATCCAGAATCTCGTTGATCACGCCCAGCAGCGAGTCCGCCGAGTGTTTCACGACATCCAGATACTCGCGCTGCTCCAGGTCCAGCTCGGTTCCAAGCGCCAGCTCGGTCATTCCGATGATGCCGTTCATCGGCGTGCGGATTTCGTGACTCATATTCGCCAGGAATTCGCTTTTGGCCAGGCTGGCCGCCTCGGCCGCTACTCTCGCCCCTTCCAGCTCGGCTTCGAACCGCTGGCGCTCGGTGATGTCGCGAAATCCCCATACTCGCCCCACGCTCTTGCCGCGGATTCGCTGGGGTTCCGAGTGCCGCTCGAATACCCGTCCATCTTTGAATTCAATGAGGTCATCGGTCTGCGCCTCTGGATCGGCGTACAGTTGCCTGACGCTCTCCAGATGTCGGCCGGGGTCCTTCAGTTGAGTGAGAGCGTGGCCGAGAATCGAATGCTCGTCCCGATCGGCCAGGACCTCCTCGGGCACCTTCCACATCTCGACGAATTTCTGGTTGTAAGTAACTACCCTGCCCTGAGAATCTACCACCAGGATGCCGTCCGCCGTTGATTCCAGCGTGGTCCGGATGATCTCCGTCTGGCCTCGAACGCGCCGCCGCAGGATGGATACCCAGCTGAGCGCTCCGGCAATGGCCGCCGCCAGGATTCCCAAGATCCCGAGGGCCCGGTTGCCCGTCAGCCAGAAAGGCGATTCCAGCACTTCCACGTCCTCGGGCGAGCGGAGTTGAATCTTGAATGTCATTTGCTCCACGCCCCCGGCCGGGGTCTGGCCACCGGACATATCTCTTTCAACCAGACATATTCCAGTTACGCGCAGCAGACTGCCCTCCTTCAGCAAGGCTGGCCGCAATTTGGCAATGTCATCGTCCAGGATCGCGGTAAACAACCTATTACCGTTCGTTAACATCAGAACTCTCTCGCGGGGCAGCAGCGAGACTGCGGTCAGCCGTCCTTCCAGACTTACCAGCCGGTCCTGCATTTTCTGGAGTGCTCCCTCCGGCGTAGTCCGGACCGGCAACGGCGCTGGCGCTGTGCCGATCTTCCGAAAGACAGCGTCCTGAAGCGCCGGCCGCGTATCGACGATTCCCCGGAAGCCGATCACGTCTACGCGATCCCCGGGCCGCAGCCGCGCGCCTTGATTCGACTCCACGTACAGGCTGCCGGATTGATCCGTCAGGTAGAACGCCTGATTCGCGATGTAGGCCGTAACCACTCCCTGCACGCGCACACGGTGGCTGGGCGTCCCGCTGAAAGTGAATCTCTGGATGCCGGAAATCGGCCGCACTGGGACGGCAAAATCGTCCGCCGGAGCGGATCGCAATATTTTGATGTAGTTGGGACTCGGGGTATGGATGATGAGACCGATGAGTTGGTTGTTATCGTTGAAAAGCGCCGCGCAAACGCCTTGAACCCGAACCGTGGCCCCTATCCACTGCTCGGATCGGCTGGTGTAATCCTGTACCTCCACCACCAGCCTATTCCCATCTACAACCAGGTTCAGACGGAGCCGGCGCGTGTTGGTCGCGTCCGGTGGAACCTCGACGGCGGAACGCACCGTTCCCTCGAACTCCACCCATTTAGCGTCCTCGGAAGTGGAGGCCATCTGATCATAGGTGGGGTGCCGAGGCTCGGGCATGGGCGCTTCACCCAGAACCCTCCACCGGGGTTCCGCGATGTCAGGCGCGAAGTCCGTCTGGGTTGTCACTCCCTCCAGATCCAATAACTGCCCCCGTCGGGGACCCACCATGCTTGTAGGCCGGCCTACCCAGATGGCGCCCGTCGAGTCCTGGACGAACAAATCGCTGTAAGTGGAGTAGGTTACGACCACACGAAAGTGCACCGGATACTTTCGCTTGGCCTCCTCTTCGGTCAATTTGCGAGCTTGTATAACGTGTGTGAGCGTGGGCAGACGTGTCTCTGTCAGCTGGGCCAGACCCATCCCAGCCCACCATAGGGATAGTACGAGGAGCGTGACAGGGGAATGGTGACGCGTCCGCACGCATCTCACCGACGCGAAGTGCACAATTATTCTATCGGCACTTTCGGCTAAACCGTTAAGTGCACTACACATCGCAACCATCGCCTGCCACATTGTAAGAAACAGTAACGCTAGAATAGGAGTCATCTTGGAAAGGAGATGTTCGTGCAAAAACGACTCTTGATCATGTTGGCGGGGTTGGGCGTGTTCCTGCTCCCCGCAGTCATAACGGCGGAAGAACCCTGGGGTGAAATCAAAGCCGAGCCGAATCCCTGTAAGGTCGAGCCTGGCCGTGAGGAGTGTACCACCCACCTCATCTGGCACACACGAGGTGTGGAGAAAGCCAAAGTATTCGTTACCGCAAAGGGAAGGAAGGAAGCGGTAGAGCATGAGTTCAGCGCCAGCCGTGAGTGTGAAGGCGAGCGCTGCCGCGCGCCTTGGATCGCTCACCACACCAGCTACACTTTTCAGTTGTTCGATTTCACCAGGGGCGATCGAGGCAAACTTTTGGCCAGCGTAACGGTAACCGGCGAACAGTAATCGGAGATCGCTTCAGCGGTTGGCAGGCGAAAGCGCCTGCCCCACCAAAACCGTGCACGTCAATGTGGGGTAGACGCTTCCGCCTGCCAGCGCCGCGATTCATTTTTTCACAGCTTCTGAGTCTGAGACTGAGCTGAGAGCTGAATTTCAGCACGATCGGAAAGACATCGCTGCGGCGCTGGAGGCTCGCCAACGAAAAGCGTGAGCGACTGTCTCGCCTGTCTGGCGCTGGTATCAGTTGACAGCGTAATCCTTCCGCGCAGCGAGCAAAACTGCGCTCAGCCTCAAGGATGCGAAGGCGAAGGGATTCGCCGCCTGCAAAGTGTGCCATCCGCCCGAGTAGGGAAATGGGCTCTGTTCAATGGTGGGCGCGCAGGGACTCGAACCCCGGACCCCCTCGGTGTAAACGAGGTGCTCTAACCAACTGAGCTACGCGCCCAAACGCGGCAACTTCATTCTATCCAAATGTTGACATCCACAGCCCCTTGGCGCTACCGTCGCTGCATGGCCCTCGAACATTTTGACTGGGAAGTTGGGGACGTCCTGGTCCTGAATCTCACCGGCCCCATTACTCTCGGACCCGGCACCCGCGAGTTCCGGCAATTGATCGCCGACACCCTCGAGAGTGGCAAGAAAAACATCCTCTTGAATATGGCCGAAGTCTACTACATCGATTCCAGCGGCTTGGGCGAATTAGTGGCGGCCTACACCGCGGCAACCCGGCGCGGCGGAAAGCTCAAGCTCATGAAACTCACCCAGCGCGTGCAGGATGTGGTGCAACTCACCAAGGTCTACCGAATCTTCGAGGTATTCGATGACGAGACCACCGCGGTCCGCAGCTTTGAGGTAGTTCCTGGTCCTGAAGCTGGACCAGCGGGGGCCTGAACGTGGAGCCTTTCGAGGGTGTAACCGCGCCGCGACCGGGAGGGAGCG
>PMUN01000003.1 GCA_003166875.1 Bryobacterales bacterium
GTGAGCTTTCGGTAGGCGTGCGTAAGTCAGAAACAGTAGCCCTGGGCCACCCAGTAATGCCAGTCGGCGATGGCTTCTGCGGTCGAGTCGTCGGGATCAACAGCCACCAGTTGTGACAAGGGGACTGCCATGGTCCGGCCTTGCCAGCGGATCAGCACGAGCATATCGGCGGAGCAGGCATCTTCAGGTGCCATACGTTGGACTTCGAGGGTCTCTCCCTTCCTGAGAGGTGAAACGATCATGGCCGCGATGCACTTGGCCTGAAAAGGGAATCGGATTTTGTCATCGAGGTAGCAATGCCAGCCCATGACCTGCTCTTCCGGTCCGTTGGCGTCCACGATGGCTTCGTTGTGAATACGGTCTTCCCGGACCGGGTCCTTCTTGGGTCTCTTCATGACTTTACTCCCAGGATTCGCCGAACCGAGGTGCGGCCGATCTGTACCCGGCGAGCGATTTCGGATTTACTAACACCGGCACGATGCAGTTTCCGGATTTCCGCTGCGTGTGCGGCCGCGGTTGCGGGCCGGCCCAGCCGTTTCCCGTTCTCCCGCGCATGCGCCAGGCCAGCCCGATTTCGCTCCCGCAGAATTTCCCTTTCGAACTCGGCGAATATAGCGAGCAGGCCGGCCATCGCTCGACCGGCTGGCGTAGTCAGGTCCAGTGCCTCGGTCAGCGATACGAAGCCCACGCCGAGATGCTCCAGTTCCTGGAGTGTCGCCAAGAGGTCCGTTACCGATCGACCCCAGCGATCCAGCCTCCACACCAGCACTACGTCGATCTCTCGGCGCCGGGCGGCGTCCAGCAGTTTCTCACGAGCTTCTCGCTTAGCCGCGCCGGAGCCAACCTCCCGCACTTGTACGGTAATCGTCCAGCCACGTCGGGCGGCATACTCCCGCATGGCGCGGCTCTGCATCGGGAGTGTCTGCTGATCGTTGGTGGAAACGCGGGCGTACAAGCCTACCCGGAACATTTTCGACGGCTTCCGTGGCTGGCCAAAAACGTGTTCGGATTTTGCCTTCGGAGATGCCCGTTTGGCGGCCATTTCGGTGTGTCACCTAACCCTGGCCGGAGTCGATCCTTTCCGGCCATGCAGGATTATCGTACTCCAACTCGCGCCAGCGTCTCACCGTAATTCCACGGCATCCATGCCGGTGGGTTGGATGCCAACTCCGTGGGATGCTTCTGCAACTCAGCCAGGTAATCGAAGGGATTGGCGCCGGCGAGTTCACAGGTGTGGATCAGACTCATGAACAGATCGCCGGCTTCGGCGCCGTGCAGCGTGCGGTAAAACAAGGCGTTCTTGCGATGCAGCACCGCACGTTTCAGCGCACGTTCGCAAACATTGTTGTCCAGCGGTGCGCCGGCTTCCCGCAGAAACGCCGTCAGCCCTTTCCAGTGGCGCAATAAATACGTGATGGCTTTACCCAGGCCAGAGTTTGGCTCCACTTGCTTGAGTGCGAACTGTGCTTCCAGCCATTGGTGCAGTTGCTGCATCACTGGACCGCTTTGCTGCTGATGAAACTCGAGACGCTCCGTTGGCGAAAGATGGCGCTCGCGCGCTTCCGCATCATTCTTATATATGTTGCCCAGCATCTCCAGAACGTAGCGGCATTGTTCCGGAAAGTTCGCGCTGACATCCACGAACTGTCTTCTTCCGTGCGCCAGACAGTTGGCCAGCAGGATCTCGGCGCCATCACTCAGTTTCGGCGTGTTGCGCGACAGCGCATCACACATCTGAATGGGCCGAGCAAGCTCCGCTACGCGGTGCTGCAACACATCGCGCAGATTTTCGCCCGCGTGCTGGCGCCCGGTAAAGTACAGGGCAATCCTGCGCCCTTGCTTGGTCGACACGATGCCGGAAGTGAACACGCCGGTGCGGTCATCGGATGGCTCGCGCGCCAGATGCAACACGCGCATGCTGGTATCGTCGTTGTGGAGCACTTCACCTTGCGCCGCTTGCCGGATGAGTTCGTCACGCGCCGCTTTGATTAACTCCGCGGCTTCTTCCACGATCTCCCACTGCGTGGAAGCCGGCAACGGAATCCCCAGTAAATATTCCAGCTTCTCTAAACGATAAAACGGCATTCCGCTGCCGTACTTCAGCAGCGCGATCATGGCCGCTGTAGTTTCGTCGTATTTTTCGGGACCGACGCCTTCCGGTTCTTGGGCCGTGAATACTTCCCCGCATAGGTTGCAGCGCAGACGATCCAGCTCGTACACGGTTGCGGCTAACGGAGCTTGTCCCACGATTCTCACCAGCGTCCGCGGTTCTTTCTGCGGATAGACTTTGCCTTTTTCGCACCCCGGGCACGAGTCGCCGGCGTGTAGCTTTGGATGCGCAACGGCGACTTTCTTTGCGCCCGTGTAGGACGAAGCTCCGTTGCGCCCGTGGCCGGGACCAGGCTCCGAATCATTTTCCGGGGCCGGTGTTTCTGGCTGCTTCAAAACGTTGTTGGTCTTTTCTGTCGTGCGTGGCTTTGAGAGCATCCCGGCCAGCGCATGCAGCGCGCTCTTGAGCTTTTCGCTTTCCGACTCGCTCAACGGCGCCTGCGTGCCGCGATCGATGATCTGGTCCAGCTCTTCCAGATTCACCTCCAACCGGGGGCGTTTCATGTACTAAGCAACTCCCGGAACCTGCGATGCAGCGGCAAGCCCAGCATCTGCTTCACCGGCCGCGTCTGTTCGAAGGTAGGCGCGCGATGTCCGCGGCCCGCCGTGGTGCCGATCACCTGCCAGTTAGCCGCGCGATAACAAGTCCCGCGAAAGCGCGCCGGATCGAGAAACGTTTCCAGCCAATAGATCGGATGTGCGTACAGCCGCTTCCACTCTTGCGGAACAAGCTTTGCCATGCGCCCCAGAATGTGCGATGCCAGATGCTCCACTCTCACCCACGGCAGAATCAGAAAACGAGTGTTGTAGGCCAGTAAGTGCACGTTGCGCCGCCGCGCTTCGTCACTCCAGCCCAAGAAGCGGTCGCGCAGCTTTAAATGACGCGGCGCGCTTTGCCAGGCCAGGCACGCGATCACTTGCCCATTGGCTTTCACCAGGTATTTCAAGTGCTCGCCCACCGGCTGCTCGTAGCCCAGGTAATGATACTGTTCCAGCAAGCTGTTGAACAACGGCTCGTCCGGCGTGCGTCGCACTTGCACAAACTCAAGCGGAAAAATGCTCGCCAGGGGTCCGCGAACCGAACGCTTATCGGCGATTACGGCGTCGGGCCGCTCGCGCTCCGCTAATCGATTCCGCACCTTGCGCTTCACCGGCGGCAACTGGATCTCGCCCGCACGATCCAGCATCAGCAGTAATCCGCGGCAGAGCATGTCGCGCAACGCGCCGTTGGCTTGCTTCCACTGCCACGCTTCACACAGTTGCCGCGACAGCTTCCAGCGGCTTAGCTCGGGATGATCTCCGATGAGCTGCCGGATGAAGAGGATCTCTTCGCCGCTGATGTCTCGGCTTCGGTAGCGATGGGTGGCCATCTCATCCGCAGTGTGCCAGAAAACGTTTCGGAACGCAAGTATAAAATGATCGGCTTACACTTTGCGCCACACCGGAGCCGCATCGATATCCGGATTACCGGCCGCCAGCAGCACCTGTGCTTGATGCACCCGTAGCGCCCGCGCCGGCTCCTCGCCCTGAGGCCACCAGCGAAAGCGTCCTTTGGACAGACGCTTGGTCGCCAGCCAGAATCCCTGTCCGTCGTAGACCAACACTTTTATAGAGGTTGCCCGCCGGCTGCGGAATACAAACAAGCAACCCGAGAACGGATCGGCATTTAGTTTTGCACGGCACAACTCGGCCAATGAGTCCATGCCCTTGCGGAAATCGACCGCCTCCACCGCCACCAGTATCCGCATCTGCGGCGTGATCTGCAGCATGATTTACGACGCGGCAAATGCGCGAATCAGTTCGGCCAGTTCCCTGGTCGGTATGGCCTTCAACTCCAGCCGCAGCTTCGCACCTCGCGGCGATTCCACTTCAACCAGGCAACTCGTTGCCGCGCCGGAGCTGGATGCGAGCAACTCTACGAATGCCGGCAGGGCATTCGCTCTCTGCTTCGGTGGCAACCTGCGAGCTCTTCGGTGTCGCTGTGGCTGGAGTCGCTCGGCCCACTTCCGCAAGCTCGGTTTATCCACATCCAGCGCCCGCGCTGTGGCATCGATCCCATCGCGCTGGACCAGATCCGCGGCCGCTGCCCACAACTCTTCCGGAAGCCGCGACCGCACCGCATGCGTGCTTCGCCACTCCGAAAATCGCCGCCGTACCTGCTCTACCTCATCCCGATAAAGCGCCGTTTCCTGTGCCATCCGCCGGGCCTCCTGCCCTTGGCACACCGTATCAGCTACAGCTCACTGCAGTCACGCACCCTTGCCGGAAACACACAATGAGGGGGCGCGCGGAGTTGNNCAGGGCGCGCAGCTCCGCCTCGATGGCTTCATCGCAGCGCTGCCGAACGGCGCCGAAGTCGTATTCGACTACAGCGATCCTCCCGATTCGCCATCACCGGAATCGCGGTCATCGCATGACATGCGCGCGGTTCGCGTAGAAAAACTTGGAGAGCCGTGGCTGACGCACCTCGAAGCCGAAGAATTGCGGGCTAAGCTGCAGACTGTTGGATTTCGGGAAGTCGAGGATTTGGGGCCGCCTCAGATCGTTGGCCGGTATTTTCCCAATAGGCCCATTTCTTCGGAAAAGGGCGGTCACGTCGTACGTGCGGCCACAGCCTAAGCCGACTCAAGAAATCATACGGGGGGCTTTGGTCTCCGCGATAGCCGAGAGCCAGTTCCATGCCAACGGCGCAAAGACATCAGATGGATGGCTGGTGAAACTGGCCCTGAATTTGCAGCGAGTGTTGCGCTTGCCCACGAACCTCCGTCACTGCTTTGTATTGCGCGTCCTTGCGGGGTTGTCGCGACAAGACTGTGCCGACCTCTTGAGGGTCGGAGAGCGCCAAGTCGACAAGCGGTGCGGCGGCGCATAAACTAGGAAAGATGCGTCAAGCTGAACTCATTGTCGTCCGGCTCCCTCAGCACGGATGACGAAATCCACCGCACATCGAGAACGTTTCTGCAGGCTTCCGCGCGGACCACAACCCCGATAGCAGAATGATCGTAGGCCGCAAGGAATCCTGGAAGCCGGAATCCGCGTAGGTCGAAGTTAGGAGGTGGCATTCATGGTCCGAATCTTCTTTGTCCTTCTCACAGTCTCTTCCCTCGCCGCTGTGGTCTACGCAGCCTTTGCGCATGACCTGGCCGCCGCCCGCGCACGCCTCGTCGGCCGCAGCAAGACGGTAGAGACATCGTTCGGCACGCTGGAATACGCCGAGATGGGTGAGGGCCCGCCGATATTGGTAGTCCACGGCGCGGAAGGCGGCTTTGATCAGGGCATCGACATGACCGGCGCGCTGGCGGGGCGCGGATATCGGCTCATCGCTCCGTCGCGTTTCGGCTATCTTCGCTCGACCATGCCCGGTAAGCCCACGACCGCGATGCAGGCCAACGCTTATGCCCAACTACTCGACCGTCTTGGCATCGATAAGGTGGCCGTTGTCGGCATCTCTGCCGGTGCCTGGTCGTCCCTGCAGTTCGCCATCCGCCATCCCGACCGCTGCCGGGCGCTGTTGCTGCTCGTTCCCGCGGATTACTTGCCAGAAGGGATGTCCATCCATGGCGGTGCCGTAGTCGGTGCGATGGTCAATTCCGATTTCGCCGGCTGGGCAGTTTTGAAACTAATGACGATTACGCCTGGCGTAATGACCGGGATGATGCTCGGCACAGACGGCGCCCTTGTGCGCGCCGCCGAGCCCAGCGAGAAAGCGCGCCTGCGGCAAGCTCTTGAGCACATTCTGCCGATAAGCCCGCGCATAGCGGGGATGAACTTCGATGTTAAGACGGCCGCCACGCGCGAGCCGGATCCAGTCGAGAAGATCACCTGCCCGGTCCTGACAATCAGCGCCGAAGACGATAGGTTCGGCACGGCCAGTCGGGCGAGGTATATTGCCGCCCGCGTGCATGGCGGCAGGGCCATCATCTTTCCAACCGGCGGTCATGCCCTGGTCGGCCGTTACGGCGACGCCCTGCGCGAGATCACATCGTTCCTCCAGAAAGAAAAGCCATGATGGATCGCGTGAGCAAGGACAGATCACCCTTCCTGTTCATCCTGATGGTCTTCTTGGTTTCCATTCCCTTCGACTGGTTCAACGACCGGTCGGTGCTGCCCAAGTCGTTCCACATGTATGCCCCGACGTTGTAATTCGCCGCGATCATCCCGGTCTCATTAGCGAACCTTTTTCTCTATCGCGAACGGGGGTGGGACGGAATCAGGGAGCTGTGGAGAAATGTCTCCGACTACAAGCGGATCAGAAACAAGCTCTGGTACATCCCGATATTCCTGCTGATGCCCGCCACCATGGTGGCGACGCGCAAACCACGGTCCGACCGACCCGATGCCTTGCGCCTTTACAGGCCAGCACCTCGCCAATGCCCGGTCCCATGACCTGTAGCATCTTTGAACGTGGCGTCTCGATGTGAATGATAGCCACCAGTTGAGTGGGGGTCTCGACAACTTAAGGTGTTTCAATCATGTGTATTCTTCAGTCACTTTGCAATTATCTGGCAGAGAATTTTTTACGCACCCCTAATATTCCGAATCGCTTCTTCCGCCGTTAAGATAGCTCGCCTTGCAAGCGAAGCAGTCGATCCACAAGCCCTTCCGGATTCGAGAGTGCGACCAGATGCCCTCCCGGAATCACTTCCACGTCCGCCTTTAGGCGGTCCCGGACGACGCGTCTTTGAAACTGGAGGGGGAAGAAGCGGTCGTTCGCTGAGGCAATGGCGTGGATCGGTATCTGTGGCCAGCACTCAAAACGGCAGGGTTCCTTGAAGACCCCTTCCGCTTGTTCACGCGGACGTGACGGACCCTCGCGCAGCACCGTCGCCGGCACATCGTGCAGAAAGTAGGTTGGCAGGTCGAACTCGGCGCTGTAGCCACCAGCCTTAGCGGCCGCTATGCGCGCTCCTACGGCCCCTGTGTTCTCCCACCAAGCTCCGGCGGTTTCACCAGGTCGCGGGATCATCGCGTTAACGAAGACGAGCATGCGGACGGCGGCGCGCGCGCAGACAAGCGGAGCGGTGAATCCGCCAAGCGACTGAGCCACGAGTATCACGTTCGATTGCTCTCCGATCGCCCGGACCACGATATCGGCATAGTCGTCCAGGCGTGCGTTCACGTCGTCACCGGGCAGATCGATAGCGATCGCCTCGTGGTGCGCTTGCTCGAGGAGCAGCGCGACTCGATGCCAGTACCATGCCATCCCGCCAGCACCAGGGATCAGGACAAAAGAATCTCCTCGCCGCTTACCTGTTGGCATTTGTTTTCACCATAAGAACTTCTCCTTTCACTTGACCGCCCCCAGCATAGTTTCCCTTCATCGCCCATTTCCACATCGCCGCTCGGCGCGCTCGACGCAGTGGATCACTAATGAGCCGGTAGCCGACTCCCGTCGTAAATCCAGTTGACCTCCCACGTTTTGCCACCATCCGATGAGTACGCCTGCTCAAAGTGGGTGCTTGCCGGGTTCGCGCTTTGCCAAACGTAGCGAATGTAAATGGCGCGGCCCTGAAATGTATCCGAAGCGTAAAACTCACCACGATTTCGGTCGAACTGTCCTACCTGCGGAGGGTCGAAAAGCCCACTCTTCGCGCTCGCGCCGTAAATGCTCCATTGCCTCGAACTGGGGTTGTACAGCCGGACCGCGATGATCTGAATGTGGGTGTGGCTGGTGGCGCCATCGACATTCATTTCACTGAGATTTCCCTTTCCCTCCATGAATGGTGTGGTGCTGACAGTACCTTCATAGCCTTCCCACTCGTTGCTATTTGAGAGCGGATGGATGAGCTTCTTCACGTGTGCCTTCCAATTCCCGATCTCAAAATCGAAATCGTGTTGGCCGTCGTGAATCATTGCGGGTTGTGCAAAAGCAATAGGACAGCAGCATAGCCACGAGGTTGCAATCAGTACCTGGCTGCGGAGACACTGCAGCGCGAGCGAGATCTGAATCGTCAGCAGAGCCTTTCTCATAAGCAGTTTTCCAATATGCCAGCAAGAAAACGTCCGCATGCGAGCCCCGCGGACTCGCATGCGATCCGGCGCCTAAGCAGCAAAATCCGCCGCCTCAAACTCTGGCCGAATTTCAATATCAGAGTCCACGAGCATTGGATTCGGGCAGCGCTTGATCCATTCGACCGCTTCGTCAATCGACTTGACCTCCCACAGCCAGTAGCCGGCCACTTGGTCCTCGGTCGGGGCGAACGGGCCGTCGATTTCTGTACGCTGCGCGCCTGAGAACCGGATCCGTTTGCCTTGGGAAGTCGGTTTCAAGCCGCCACCACCCTTCATGATGCCCGCCTTGAAGAGTTCCTCGTTGTACTTCCCCATTGCGGCTATCAATTCCGGACGCGGCATAGTGCCCTTCTCGCTGTCGGTGCTCGCCTTAACGAATATCATGCACTTCATGTTCATTTC
>PMUN01000391.1 GCA_003166875.1 Bryobacterales bacterium
CGCAGGATGCCATCCTGCCCCGCATAGCGGCAAGCCGCAAAACAGGAATGGCGTTCCCCAGAAGGTGTACGTTGTTGGAGTATCCAATTCCACAACGGCTACCAAGAAGGAACGCCATGCAACAGTTTATCGCCAAATTCCAGAAAGATATTCAAGGTGTGATGTCCGGCTTTGACCGGGTGCTGTTTCGCCATCTACTGGTGAAGCATGTCTACGGCGGCGACGACAAAGAGAAAATCGCGCGGGCCTACGCTGCCGAACGAGGCATTACCGAAGGGGATGTGTGTGCGCTTACCGCGCTGGAGCTGGCGCCTACGTTCCAGCATTACAAGACGGACATGCTGATCCGGCCCCGGCCCTGCTTGACGATTTATCACTACCGCATCGATCCGGATTCCGGCTGGAGGCATGCGCGGATGCAGACCTGGTTGACCATTTTACGTTCACGTCGGCATTAACGGCCGCGAATGGTTGAGCCGCCGCATGGACCGGGAAGGGCTGCGCTACTTCCGCCAGGAGAACTGTTTCCCGTGGGTGGAGGACATCCCACGGGCGCAACAACTGTTTCAGGAACAACCCGCCGTGAACTGGACCGAACGGCTTCAGCCCTTCGCCCAGCGGCTGAATCCTCTCCATGAGGAGATCTTCGGCAACTATCCGACGCAATATTATTGGAGCGCGTTTCAGTGCGAGTGGGCCACCGGCATCCTCTTTCGCCCGGGCCTGAGCGGACAGGCTCACGGCAATTTCACCGCCGAACTCACCACCGATTTCAAAAGCCGCGCCAGCCGGGACCGGGTCAAATATCGCATCAACGGCAACTCCCTGAAGGGATACGGCAAGGCCAGCACCCCCGTGGGGGACGTGTTCCGCGTCGAAACATTGACCCAACACGTCGAGGTCTTCAAATCCCCCGGCCCATCGAAGGCGGCGCCGAGGGCGACTTACGGTGGCTGAGGATGCGGCGTGGCGTGGCCGACTTGCACCGGCGCGCTGAAGTTTCTCAAAAAGCCACCGAGCGTTATTGGGACGCCCTCAGTACCGTGGACGATAGCACGCGCTTTGGCGAGCTCACCGTTCCCCTGGAACAACCTTGCCAGTTCCAAGGCCGCCGCGTCCGCGCCCTGCACCCCTTCCAGACCGACGATCATCGGCTGCTTCAGGCCGTCAATCATGGCGAGTTCACCGTTAACGGTTTCCGCAACCGGGACCTCCAGCTACTGCTATATGGACCCGTTGATCCCCATGCCTCTCTCTTGCTCGAAGACAAGCGCCGCCGTTCCTCGGCGGTGAGCCGGAGGCTCAGAATCCTCCGCGCCCACGGTTTGATTCAGGAGGTCCCCAAAACCCACCGTTACCATGTCACTCCACGCGGTCGGCTGGCCATTACCGCCATTCTCACCGTGGGTCGCACCAGCATCGCACTACTCAACAAGGCGGATGCCTAGAAAATCGTCGCGGTGCTCAAAGAAACTGATGCATAGTAGTACAGCTCGGTTTTCGGCCGTTGCAACTAAATGAGCGTCCGTTGCATCAAACAAACCGAGGGCTCAGCCACGTTTTCGGAACGGCTTAGGGCCAGAAACTCTTTACCCCCTTAGATGCAACAATTTAACGAAACTATTCTCGTGGATTCAGCCGACGCACTGATGCTGGGCGTGCAGGCATCCGAGTTCCTTGATGCGGAAGCGCAAGGTGGGGATGATTCTGAGCCTGCTGCGCAGGAATACGCCGAGGAACGATCCGACCATACGGACGATCCGGTACGGGTGTACCTGCGCGAGATGGGATCGGTACGTTTGCTTACCAAGCAGGCCGAGATCGATTTGGCGCGGCGCATGGAGCGGGGCAACCTGCGGGTGATGAAGGCAATCTCGCGGTCGCCGCTGGTGCGGAAGATGGCGCTCAGCATTTACGAGGACATCGGGGCGGGGAAGGTCCGCCTGGAAGATGTGGCGAATGTGGGTGGCGCAGATGATGCCGTTAAGAAGCGCCACCGCGCGGAAGCCACGCGCCATTTCAAGAAACTGGCTGAGCTGGAGCATGAACTCGCGGCGCTCGAGGCGAGATTTGCTTTGATGGCGAAACGCAAGCCGTCGGCGCGAGCTAAGGCACGGCAAATAGTCCGGTTGATGGTGAGGTGTTCGCAAGAGCTGAGGAGAATTCCGTTTCAATCCAGTCAGTGGGAAGAATTCCGCGTCGCCCTGGAGCGCGCATCCGAAGAAATCGGGACGCTGGAAGGCAAGTTGTCGAGCCGCAAAACATCGGCCGCGGAAGTTCGTGATCTAAGGCGGACGCTTCGTGATCGCAAAGCGGCGGCGGGAGCCGAGCTCGCTCAAATGCGCCGTTGGCTTAGCGCTGCGCGGCAGGGTGAGACGGAAGCGCATGCGGCCAGGCAGGCACTGGTAGAGGCAAACCTGCGCCTGGTTGTTTCGATCGCCAAGAAATACGTGAACCGCGGGTTGCACTTATTGGACCTGATTCAGGAAGGCAATATCGGGCTCATGCGGGCCGCGGAGAAGTTCAACTACCGGCTTGGGTATAAATTTTCGACATACGCAACGTGGTGGATCCGGCAGGCAGTGACGCGCGCGATTGCGGACAAGAGCCGCACCATCCGGATTCCGGTGCATATGAATGAGAGCCTGAACAAATTCGTGTGGACGTTGCGCGAGCTGGAAAAAGAGCTGAACCGCACTCCAACCAACGAGGAGATCGGCAAGCGGCTGAATACACCGGCGCACAAAATCGAGGAGCTGAGGACTATTTCGCGCGATCCGGTGTCGCTGGATCTCCCGATCGGCAAGGATGGCGAGTCCGCTTTGGGCGATCTGCTGCAGGATCGTACGATGAATTCGCTGACGGACGTGGTGTTTGAGAAGAATGTTCGCGCGGAGACGGCGGATGTGCTGAAGACGCTCTCGCCTAGCGAAGAGAAGGTAGTCCGCATGCGGTTCGGAATCGGCTTCGATCGCGAGCACACGCTGGAAGAGATTGCGCAGAACTTCGGGCTGACGCGCGAGCGGATACGGCAAATTGAGAGCAAGGCGCTGCAACATCTGCGCGGTCCGGCGAATGCGCGGCGGTTGCGGCCGTTGAGTAGCGTGCAGTAAGGCTTTGGCAGCGCATGGCGCTGCCCCACTAGTCGGAGCGGAGGGCTTGCATGACGTCGACGCGCGCGGCCCGGGCTGCCGGGAGTACGGACGCGACCAGCGCGGCGGCCAGCAGAATGATCGCCGAGCCGGCTACTGGGATAGCATCGGGCATGCGCATGTCCGGGAAACTGCTCATCGCCAGAGATCCTAAAGCGTAACCGCACACCGCGCCCGCAATTATGCCTGCCGCGGCGATGATGACGCCTTCCGCGATGACGCCGGTCAGGATTCGGGCTGGCGCGGATCCGATGGCCAGCCGGATGCCGAACTCGCGCGTACGGCCGCTGACTGAAAACGCCAGCACACCCGCGACGCCGACCACCGCTATTGCCAAGGCCACGGCCGCGAAGCCTCCGAACACCAGCGTGTTCAGTCGGTCCGGTGTGAGGACTTCGGCGCGGACATCTTCAAGAGTGGCGGCGCGCTCCACCACCTGGTCCGCGGAAATATTGCGAATAATTTTGGTGACCGGCGACACTAATGCGTACGGATTCGAGTGCACGTGAATGAACAGCCGGCCTGCCCAACCCTCCTGCTGGGTGAGAGGTTGATAGACGGTGAGCGCAGCGCCTGGCACCACATTTTCGTCGTCGACATCCGCTACGACGCCCACAATGCGGCGAGGGGCGCCGCTAAGGTCGATGAATTTGATCACGGGATCCGTCCACATCACATGACGATTGACAGCATCCTGATTGGGGAACATGCGTTGGGCTACACTTTGGCTTACTATGACGACGGAGTCGCTGCCGCGCCGGTCGGCATCGTTGAAATCGCGTCCTGCGATCAACGGGACGCCGAGGGTGGCAAAAAATCCGGGCGAGACCACACGGATCCGCGCACGTGGGTCATCTTCACCTGGCGCACGGACATGGCCATCGGCCGAGAACGAGAATCCAAAACCGAAACTGCCGACATCGCGCCATGGGACGGCGGTGCCGACGGCGACGGCGTCCACGCCTGGCAGCGACGTGATGCGCCGAATGGTTTCCTGGTAGAAACCGGTGACCTGATCGGGTTTCTTTCCATAAGACATTACTGGCACATTAATCGCGAGTACGTGGTGGGTGTCGAATCCAGTGGGCGCGGCTTGGAGGGCGAGCAGCGTCTTCAGCAGCATGCTGGCGCCGGCCAACAGTACAAAAGACGCGGCGATTTGTGTGATGGCGAAGACTCGCAGACGCCGATTCGCACTGCCGGTGATTCGCAAGTTACCGCCGGCGAGACCGAATCCATGGGAGGCGCCGGCTGATGGCAAACGCGGAACAAAGGCTAAGAACACGGCCGCGACCACGGCCAATGCCGCGCCGACCCAGAGCATACTGGAATCCACCGTTAGATCGAGCGCGCGGACCGAGAAGCGGGAGGCGTAACGAGCCAAGATAGCCACCATGGGCCGCGCGCTTAACACGCCCAACGTCGCGCCGGCGCCGCATAACAGAAGGCTCTCAGCCAATAGCGTACGCCGCAATGCTCCGGTGCTGGCGCCGAGAGCGGCCCGAATTGAGAGCTCGCCTTCGCGGCGAATGGTCCGAGCGAGGATGAGGTTGGCGATGTTCGAGCAGGCGATGACAAAAACCAAGATCGATGCCGCCATCAGAATCAGCAATACCGTTCTGGCGCGCGAAGTGATTTGATCGCGCAGCCGCACGGCATCAATGCGGACGTCCGATTTCGGCGAATAGGCTTCGGGATGTTGCTTGATCATGGCCGCGTGGACCACGCGCAGCTCGGCGCGGGCCTGTTCGAGATCCACGCCGGGTGCGAGACGTCCGAATAGCTCAGTCATCCTGTGGACGCGACCGGTAACCATGGTGGCCGAGAGATGATGCGGGCTGGTGACGACGTTGGCGATGATCTCGGTTTCGGCCGGGTACGGTATGGATGGTTCTAGAACACCGACGATGGTGGCCGAACGCTCGCCCAGCCGGACAGTTTTTCCGATCACGGAGGGATCGCTCTTGAGCCCGGTCCTCCAGAAACGATAAGTCAGCACCATGGCGCCGGCAGCTTTGGGTCCGTCGTCCCGCATGTCGAGGAGGCGGCCGAGCACCGGGTGCAGCCCCATCACGTCGAAATACGATCCGCTGACGACGCCCGCCTGGACTTCGCGCGGCTCGCCGAGGCCGACCATGGCGAAGCCGATGGTGGAAAAATCGCCGAACGCGCTGATGGTTTTGACGCCCGCGCGCAGATCCTGAATTTCCGGCACTGAGAACGTCGTGTTCTCGACGCCGATGCCGCGCGCGCTTTGGCGGATGTAGATCAGCCGATCCTCGTCGCGGTTGACCAGCGGCCGCAGCAGGACTCCACGCACCAGGCTGAAAATGGCGGCGTTGGCTCCGATGCCAAGCGCGAGCGTGAGGACTACGGTGATGGTAAGGCCTTTCGAGCGCGCGAGCGTGCGAGCCGCGAATTTAAGATCGCGCAAGAAGGTCACGATGGATTCAATCATGATAAAGGCTCCTTGGATTCTGCTGCCAGCTCCGCGGCGAGGTGATCCAGCGACTGGTTCCAGCCGTGTTCCATGCCGGACAAGTGCGGCGCCGCTTCCGCAGTGGCTTTGGTGACGTGCGCCCGCAGTGTGAGGGTCGTCTTCCCGGCTTTCTCAGTGAAGGTCACGGTGGATACGCCTTCGAGAATTATATTGCCTTGCTGGTCGGCGACGCCCATGGCCAGAACCAACAATTCGGGCGGGATGATTTCTTGAACGATGCCCTCGTTCGGATACACGGTTCCATCGGGGGCGCGCATGTGAATTCGAACGGTTCCTCCCGGGTGTGGGTCCAGTTCGCAGAGGACATTGGTGAATCCGTTCGGACCCCACCAGCGTTTCAGGTGTTCTTGATCGGTCCAGGCTTNNACGGTCGCGGTTCGGTAACAAATGCTCTGCCAAGCGGCCGAAGCTTTGGTTGACTACTTCGATGGCGCCGCGCATTTTGACGATGTGCTCGCGCTCCGCGGTGGACGGGAAAAGCATCCGCAAAGTTAGCCTGGTTTTGCCTCGCTCCTCGGCAAAGGTCACGGTTACTTCGACGCGCACCGGGTCCGACCCTCCGGGTCTCACGTCCATTTGAGAAATGGGCCCCACCAATGCGGGACTTGTTTCGGATCGGTCCAGGCTTCAAATACCATGTCCCGTGGAGCGTCGAAGACGCGCGTGAAGATCAGTTCGCGATCTGCGGTGTCTGACGCGGTTTTAGCGCTTGCGTTGCTTACGGGCATGCTTTTTCTCCTTTTTGAGCTCCTCGCGCAGGTAGGTGTCCAAACGATCGAGGCTCTGCTCCCAGAAACCGCGGTAGTGTTCCACCCAGTCGGCGATATCTTTGAGTGGACTGGCTTGGAGACGGCAGGGCCTCCATTGGGCTTCGCGTCCACGGGCGATTAGTCCGGCGCGCTCCAATACCTTGAGGTGCTTCGAGACGGCGGGCAGGCTCATCCGGAAGGGTTCCGCCAGTTCGTTGACCGGCGCCTCGCCTAAAGCCAGGCGTGATAGAATGGCGCGCCTTGTAGGATCGGCGAGTGCGGCGAAAGTGGTGCTGAGTTGATCGGGCGCCATGCACTAAACCATATGGTTAACTAACCACATGGTTAAATTTACTCCAGGGATGAGCGAGTTGTCAAGAGGGTTTTCCGCAGAGGGTTTTCCGCAAAACTGAGCGGCGCGTGACCTCAGCGTTGACAAATACCAGAAGCAGGCCGACCTGGGCGTCGGCCGCGGACCAGGGGGTCCGCCCCACTTGGCATTCGTCTACACTTGGGCCAGGAGGTGCTTCTTGTATTGTCCTCAATGCAGAGTAGCTTACCGCGCTGGTTCCACGGAATGTTCCGATTGTCACGTGCCTCTGCTTGACGGAGCACCTCCGCCCGAGGCACCTGAAGCATTCGACCCTGCGCTCGACCTGGTTGTGGTGCTGGAGACGAATAATGGCATCCAACTGGCCCTTGCGAGGGGATTGCTTCAGGCCGCGGACATTCCTTTCTTTGTGCTCGGCCAAATTGCGACACTAGTGACGGACGTGGATCCGTTTCTGCTGAAGTGGGTCCGGTTGCAGGTGCCGAAAGATCGCGAAGTGGAAGCGCGGGGGCTACTGGAGCCGCTGCTCAAACCGGAAATCACGCTGGAGGCCGTGGGCGAGGACGAGGGTGGAGAATCTTTCTAGAATGCCTCAGTCGTCGGTTTGGACCGGAACGGGTTCCAACGCCTCGAAGTTAGCTTGCGGATGTTCCTTGCTGGCGAACACGAATCGTCCGGCGATCGCGGCAGCGCCCAAGGCCGCGATGGCCATCAGGAACGCCGCCACATATCCAAAGCGGTTGGCGAGGAGTCCGGCGGAGAATGAACTCATGCCAACGAACAGATCGTAGAAAGCGCTCAGCACGCTGACGGTGGACCCGTGCTCGTGTGGTGGCGTCCGGCGCAGCACGGTGGATGCGACTGACGCCCACGGAAATGAGAATCCGAATCCTAACAGAGCGGCTCCGATCACGGCCCAAATCAAGGCTGGTCCGGTAGCCAGGACGCCCAGACCAAGCGCCATGCATGTCAAGCCGGTGTAGAACGTGATTCGGGGATGAATGCGATCCGGCAGGCCGCCCAGAAAGAATCGGGAAAGCAGAACCAACCCGGCGTAGGTGGAGAACGCCGCCGGACCGGCGTTCCCGCGTCGCGCCAGGGAGAGGATGAGAAAGCCAGTGATCACCGGATAGTGGACGTTGACGAATCCGACGGCAATGCCGGCCGGCACCAGCGAACGGCGCAACCATCCAGGCCGCCGAATGTGAGCGGAGGGCCGGTAATCCTCAGGTACCTGGCTGAGCAGCGCGGCCGCCGTGAGCGCCGCAAAAATCTGGAAGCGCGCGGCGTTGTTGAAAGAGCCAAGCACTTGTCCGATCAACGGCCCAGCCGCGATGCCACCCCAGATGCCGCTACTCAAATATCCCAGCGCACGCGCGCTACGGTGTACGCCTGCAACTTCCACCGCCCAGGCAGCCGCGCCAATATAAAGGCAGGCCTCGCCGATGCCCTGCAATGCGCGTCCGAGATAAATGCCGCCAATGCCCCAGGGCAACAGGTACGCGACGCCTGCGAGCGTGCAACTGCCGAGCCCGGTGAGAAAGGCGCGCTTGCGTCCCTTGTGGTCGGCCAGGCGTCCGGCGAAGAGGCGGCTCGACAAGGCGACGACCGAGAACGTTCCGATGACGAAACCGACGGTGCGGTCCGAACCACCGAGGTCGTGGCGCACGTGCGGCGCAAGTCCTGGCAGAACTGTGCCGAAACCAAGAAAGCCGAGAAATGTTGCGGCGATCAGGCACCAAAAGCGTCCAGGCAATGATGTTGACTGCCGCATTTTCCATCATTGCATGTGGAGCAGCGCCGTGCGCTGCCACCTCGTGATCGATTGGGGCGAAAAGCTGGGAGGGTGCTGTCTTCGAGACCCGCGAAGAATATCTCCGCGACGCTAACTTGATTGAAGATCCTGGCGGAGAGATTGCGGTTCATCAGGATGCGTTTTCTTTTTGATTTGCGGCCGTATGAGATTAGGACATTCCGGTTACGGTTCGCGAGCCGTTGACCGTGCACCGACTCCCTCACGGTCGCGGTTCGGTAACGGGCGTGTGGTCTTCGATCGTATTGTTCTCGAGGCGCACGGAACCGGCGCCTTCGGCTTTGTACACGGCGTGGCCATGCGCGTCGCGAATTTCGTTTCCGGTGAGGACTGTGTCTGTTACACGCTTCGCGATATAAAATCCAGCCGTGCCGTTATCCAGGACTTTGTTATTGCGAAACGTATTGCGATTGCCGCTGTTCTCGGCAGTCTCCTCGCGAAAATAGACGCCGCTCACGCCGTTGCGGGCGATGGTGTTGTTCGAGAATTCGTTGTCGGTGTCCTTGTGGCCGATGGAAATGCCATAGTGGCCGTTGTCTTCGATGACGTTGTCGTGGAACTGGCCGTGACGCACTCGCCAGCACAGGTAGAGGCCGATGTCGCCGTTATTGTGCATGTGGCAGTGCTCCACTACCGAGTTCGCGCTGCCGGTGCCGGGATGGACGCCGTAGCCGGTATGCCCGTAAGACTCGCTATTCAGCACGTGCACATTGTCGGAGATTTGCAATGAGATGCCGTCGCCGTTGTAATTGCGGGCCACGCAGTTCTTGACGGTCACGTTGCGAACATTATAGAGATAGATTGCGCCGCCGCGGCAGCCGTCCAGGTAGGAGTTCGCGGTTTTGTTGCCATCCACAGTGAGATCTTCAAACGTGACGTTCTCCGCGTTCATGGTGCACAGGATGGGATAACTCGTTTGGATGCGGGCGTGCTTCTTGTCCAGGTCGTAGTCGCGAACGGTGGGCGGGTTGATTTGGAGCATGTGATCGTGAACCGCGACGACTTTCGAAATGGACACATCCCAACCTTCCTTCAACGTATCATCTGAAATCGCGACTCCCATGCCGGGGTGAAATCGTTCGGGATTAGTAACCAACAGATAGCTTTCGCCGAAGTCGGCGTCTTCGGTGAGCGCACTTTCGACACCGGGGCTCTTCAGCAAAATCGTTTGCCCCGCTGTTCCGCGCACCGTGACATTGGACGGGATCAGCAGGCTGGCATCCATCTGATATGTACCGGGGCCGATGACCAGCGTGTCGCCGGGACGAAGTATGTCCGCCGCTTTTTGCAGCGATGCGCTATCGGAACCGATGACATCCGCGTTTCCGGACTGGGCGACGGTGATGATACGATGCGGATTGGTGGAGCTGGCGGCGGAACGGGAGGTACAGGAAACATTGGCTACAACGCAGAGAATCAGGAGCAAAGCAGGAAGACGGTGGTTCATCCGGTCATTATCGCTGATCCTCATGCCTGCCGCTCTGCTGTATGCGCAGAGCGACGAAGCAGCGATTCGCGCCGTCGTTCAGAAGTATGTGGATGCGCGCGAGAGTATGGACGCGCATGCAATTGAAGCGCTGTTCACGAACGACGCTGACCAGCTCGTTTCTACCGGAGAGTGGCGCAAGGGACGCGGCGAGTTGGTGCGCGGTACGATGGCCAGCTCTCAAAGCTCGGGTGGTAAACGGACCATCACCGTGGTCTCCGTGCGGTTGGTCGCGCCCGATGTGGCGATCGTGGATGGACGTTATGAAATTACTGGGATGGCAGGTGGTGGGATGCGTGCGATGTGGAGTTCGCTGGTTCTGACGCACAAGTCGGATGGTTGGCGAATTACGGCAATCAGAAACATGCTGCCTGCCGCGCCTACGCCGTCGAAATAAATGACGACACACTAAGTGGGTCTTTGTGGGGAAAGAAGAAGTCGAGCTACTGACGATCGAGGCACGCGAAGTCCGCGTGACGCATCCGGACAAGCCTTATTTTTCTAGGCAAGTAAAGCTCTCGAAACTTGACATCGTGCGCTACTATCTCGCGATTGCGCCTGGAGCGCTCGCGGGAATCCGGAATCGTCCCATAGTTTTGAAGCGATTCGTGAACGGCGCAGAAGGCGAGGCGTTCTATCAGAAGCGCGCTCCTACCGAGCGGCCAGAGTGGCTGCGAACCGTAACGCTCTCGTTTCCTTCGGGCCGCACGGCGGAAGAAATTGTGATCGACGATGCGGCCGGCCTGGCTTGGATTGTCAACTTGGGCTGCATTGAACTGCACCCGCATCCGGTGCGCTCCGGCGATCTTGACCATCCGGACGAGTTGAGAGTGGATCTCGATCCGGGGCCTGGGGTGGGTTGGGCGGACGTGCGAACGGTCGCGCTGGAGGTGAAAGCGCTGCTTGAGGAAGTGGGATTGCGCGGCTGGCCCAAAACCAGCGGTTCGCGGGGGATGCACGTGATTGTGCGGATTGAGCCGCGTTGGACCTTCAGCGAAGTGCGCCGCGCGGCAATTGCGTTGTCGCGAGCAGTGGAACGTCGCGCGCCCGCGCTGGCCAGTTCGAAGTGGTGGAAGGAGGAGCGTCACGGAGTGTTCCTCGATTACAACCAGAATGCCAAGGACAGGACAACTTGCTCTGCTTATTCCGTGCGGCCCCTTCCTGACGCTCGCGTGTCCACTCCGCTGCACTGGCATGAGGTCCCCGATTGCGATCCGGCTGAGTTCACGGTGCTCACAATTCCGAAGCGCTTCGCCGAGCTTGGCGATCCGCACGCGGGCATCGACGCCGCTGCGGGGTCGCTTGAAAAACTGCTGGAGCTTGCGGCTAGAGACGAGGCAGCGGGACTCGGCGATGCGCCCTGGCCGCCGCACTTTCGCAAGATGGAAGGTGAAGCGCCGCGGGTTGCTCCATCGCGCGCCAAGTCCGCCGCGTCAGCCGCGAAGAAACCGCGGACCAAGATGCCATTGGTGGTGGTGGCGAACTCTCCTAACAAAGATGCTGCGCTGGCGGGGCTGGAAAGGTGGAAGAGCAGGCATCCGCTGGCGGCCGAGCTTCTGGCTGTGGATGACGTATTGGTGGATTCGATGCGAGGCCGGTCATCTACGTGGACGCGCATCCGCGTGAACCTTCGGAATGTGCCGGAGGAGCTGCGGCCTGCCGAGGAAACTCCGGATCCGGATGACGATCCGACGCGGGAATGGCGGATGCGGCGGCGTTGACAGCTTGTTGGCGGAATTGCCACACATTTCGTCAAGACCTAGCCTCGGCAGGAGTGCCGTCGCGGCACGCAAGAGTGCGTGCGCTACGAAAAATTACCTGCCAAAAATTTCCATCAGCTCCTGCGGTGGGACCACCTCGAGCTGGGCGTACGTGCAATCGCTCGGCTTTTTGTCGGTGCGCCATCTTCGAAATTGGGCCATGTGACGGAAACGCGTGCCCTGCATGTGCTCGTATGCGACTTCCACGACCAGTTCGGGGCGCAGCGGCTCCCAGGATAGGTCCTTGCCTTGGCTCCAACGGCTCTGGCCTCCTGGCATGCGATGTGGTTCTTCGCTGGCCGCAGCCCAGATTTTCCAAGGATGATTCGGGAGGGCGTCCTTGCGATAGGGCGCGAGGTAACCCACCAGTTCCAGGCGCTTCTCTTGGGTGAAGCTTGCGCAGACGCCGACGTGCTGCAGAGCGCCCGAATCGTCGAACAGGCCGAGGAGCAGTGAGCCGAGGGCCTGGTGCTCACCTTTCTTGTGCCATCGAAAACCAGCCACCACGCAGTCGCAATCGCGCTCGTGCTTGACCTTGAGCATCACGCGCTTGGCAGGCTCATAGGCGCCTGAAATGGGCTTGGCCATGACTCCGTCCAGTCCAGCGCCTTCAAAGCGGCGAAACCAATCTTCGGCGACGCTCAATTCGTAAGTTGCAGGCGTCAGATGGAGAGGCGGCGCGGCGGATCTCAGTAGGGATTCCAAGTGCTGGCGCCGGCTTTGAAACGGTTCGCTCCGCAAATCGCGATCGCCCTCACAGAGAAGGTCGAAGAACACCATGGCTGCCGGAATCTCCTGGGACAGCAGCTTTACGCGGGACGCAGCGGGATGAAGGCGAAGCTGCAAGGCCTCGAAATCGAGCCCGCCATCCTTTGCCAGCACGATTTCGCCATCCAGAACGCACCGCGCAGGCAACTGCGCCCGTAGCGGAGGGAGCAACTCAGGAAAATAGCGGTTCAGCGGTTTTTCATCGCGGCTTTGGATTAGGACCTCGTCTCCGTCACGAAAAACCAACGCGCGAAATCCATCCCACTTCGGTTCGAAGATCCAACCTCCGCCGGACGGCAGTTCACCGATTCGCTTAGAGAGCATGGGGGAGATCGGAGGGTTCACAGGAAGTTCCACGCTTCTCATGCTATACGGTTCATAGCGGTTTTGGTGGCAAGAATTGAACGCGCCGTCCGATAAGGTATCTGAAAGGATTAGCGAAATTACATGGCACAGTTTCGAGCATTTTCAAACGGCGTGCAAGTTAACGGTCAGACAGTCTTATCCGTGGTGAAGGGCATGGGGGCATTGGCGCAAACAGGTTCGGACATTCTGTCGCGCCACGGTATAAAGGCGCCCGAGCCAATGGCGTGGTATCCCCAGCAGGCGTGGCTAGACGCTTTTGAGGAGATTTCGAAATCGATCGGCCGCCGGACTCTGAGTCAAATCGGGCAGAGCATTCCGGCCAACGCTAAGTTCCCGCCGGGAATCGATAACGTGGAGAAGGCGCTGGGGTTGATCGATGCGGCCTATCACATGAATCACCGTGGTGGAGAGATTGGCCACTACAGTTTTACGAAAACTGGCGAGAAAAAGGGAGTGATGGAATGCCGCAACCCTTATCCCTGCGATTTCGATTACGGGATCATTCAAGCCATGGTCAAGCGCTTCCTGCCCGCCGGTGCGACGCCAAGAGTCATGCACGAAGATTCGAAGCCCTGCCGCAGTAACCACGGCGATTCCTGTACTTACTCGATCGCCTGGTGACCCCGGCGGGTGCGAGATAATGTCGAGGTGCAAGAAGGCACCACGGATACACCAGCGGCTGAAACCGCGGATCAGTACAAGGCCCGGCTGCATGCCTATGTCAAGGACGAGGATCCCCTCCGAATGCAGCGCGCATCGCCGGACACGTTGGCTGGCCTAATCGAAGGAGTGCCCGACGAAATTCTGAGCCGCCGACCGGCGTCGGGTAAGTGGTCCGTCCGTGCGATTCTTGCGCATCTGGCCGAGGACGAACTGGTCAGCAGCTGGCGTTATCGGCAGATGATCGAGCACAACGGCGCAACGCTGCTGGGATTTGACCAGGACGAATGGGCGAGACTCGGCGATTATGATTCATGGACGCCCCGTGACGCGCTTGAGATGTTTCGTCTGCTGCGAGAGGCTAATCTGCGAATGTTAGCCAGGCTCACACCTGAGGAATGGCAGCGCTACGGCATCCACGCAGAACGCGGCAGGATCACAGTGGAAGATCTTGCTCGCCACATGGCCGGCCACGACGTCAACCATATCAATCAAGCGCGGCGTTTGCTGGAACAGATCTAGAGACAGTGCACGGGCGATCTTAAGCGCTTGAAGGCAAAACTGAGCTGCGACGGGCAGAGTGCGTATCGACCGCAAGGCGGTCCAGTGTTGGTAGCGCTTCCTGCCGGTCGCGGCTCGGAATGGGCAGTCCGGTGTATGATCCAGGAATGTTCCGTACCGTTGCGATCGTTGTGTTCCTGTCTTCGCTCATAGCTACGTGCGCCGAGCAAGCTGCCCCGATTCTCGCCCGCAAGCCCACGCTTAGCCGGGATTATATTGTGTTCAGCTTCGCCGGCGATCTGTGGCGCGTGCCTCGCGGGGGCGGCGACGCTGTACGGCTGACGAATGGCGCTGGAACTGAAATCGATCCGGTATTTTCACCCGACGGGTCGACGATTGCGTTCACCGGCGAGTACGATGGCAACGTCGATGTTTATGTGGTCCCGGTGAGCGGCGGTGTTCCGAAGCGGCTGACTTATCATCCGGCGCCCGACCGCGTGCTGGGCTGGACGCCAGACGGCAAATGCGTTCTGTTTGTATCCAACCGCAACAGTCACAACTTTACGGGCCGGCTGTTCACGATGGGGCTCGACGAGACACTACCTGCGGAGTTGCCGCTGCCATACGCCGAGGAAGGTTCGTTTTCCTCCGACGGATCCGAGATAGCGTATGTGCCGCTGGCGCGGGCGTTCAACACGTGGAAACGATACCGCGGCGGCCGCGCGACGCCGATCTGGATCGCCCGCTTGTCGGATTCGAGCATTGAGAAAATTCCACGCAAAGATTCCAACGATTACAATCCGATGTGGGCCGGCGGACGAATCTATTTCCTTTCGGATCGGAACGGGCCGGTGAGTTTATTCAGCTATGATCCAGCTAGCAAACGCGTGGAGCAGGAGGTTCCCAACGACGGTCTGGATTTCAAGTCGGCATCGGCCGGACCTGGCGCCATCGTCTATGAGCAATTTGGCTCGCTGCACCTCTTTGATCTGCAAACACGCAAAACCCGTAAGGTTGAAATCCGGCTCGCAGCCGACTTGCCGGAGGTACGTTCGCGCTGGGAAAAGGTGACGAATCAGATTTCGGCGTTCGGGATATCGCCCTCCGGCGCCCGAGTCGTTTTCGAAGCGCGAGGCGAGATCTTTACAGCTCCGGCCGAGAAGGGCGACATTCGCAACCTGACGCACACACCCGGCGCGGCCGAGCGCGATCCGGCATGGTCACCGGACGGGAAGTTTATCGCATATATTTCCGATGAGACCGGCGAGTATCAGTTGTATATCGCGACCCCGGACGGCCTCGGCGAAAAGCGTCACATCAACATCGGCAAACACAACTTTTATTACACGCCCACCTGGTCGCCAGACAGCAAGAAAATCGCATACACGGACAACGCGCTGAACGTCAGCTACGTGGATGTCGATCAGGGTGGGCCGGTCAAGATTGATACGGACATCATGGACGGGCCGCGACGCACGCGCGACCTATCGTGGTCGCCCGATTCGCGCTGGATCGCGTATACGAAGCAGCTTGCGAACACGCTGCGGGCAGTGTTCGTCTATTCGCTCGAAGCCCGAAAATCGATACAGATTACGGACGGCATGAGCGACGCCTATCTGCCGGTATTCGACAAAGACGGCAAGCATTTATACTTCGCCGCGAGCACCGACTTTGGATTGAACGTCGGCTGGCGCGATATGTCGAGCATTCAACGCCCCAGCTCCAGGACTGTTTATGCGCTCGTCCTCCGCAAGGACTTGCCATCGCCGCTTGCGCCGGAGAGCGACGAAGAGAAGGACGCGGCTAAGCCGGACGATTCCAAGAAGGATGATTCGAAGAAAGGTGATTTGAAAACCGAAAAGCCTCCCGCCGTAAGCATCGATCCCGAGATGATCGAGCAACGCATCCTCGCGCTGCCCATCCCGGCGCGCGATTACATCCAGTTGGAAGCGGGCAAGGCGGGTACGCTCTTTCTGGTGGAGAATCCGTTCAATGCGATTTTGAATCCAGGGCCTTCCGCCGGACGCGTGGTCTACAAGTTTGATTTCAAGACGCGCAAAGTGGACAAGGTGGTTGAGAACGTAAGTGGATTCGCGTTGTCAGCGAATGGTGAGAAGATGCTGCTTCGCATGCCGGCTCCGGTGCCACCGGGTACAGCGGGAGGTCCGCCGCCCGTCACGTGGATCATCGCATCCACGAGTCAACCTTTCAAAGCCGGCGAGGGCGTGCTCAAACTGGACGACATGCAAGCCTGGGTGGAGCCGCGAACCGGGTGGAAGCAGATGTACGAAGAGGCGTGGCGCATTGAGCGCGATTTCTTCTACGATCCCGGATTGCATGGCCTGGATCTGGAGCGGTCCAAAAAACTCTATGAACCGTATCTGGCCGGCGTGGGCAATCGGGATGATCTCAACTATCTGTTCGCGGAAATGCTGGGCGAAATTACTGCCAGCCATTTGGCGATCGGGGGAGGGGCACACGCCATTGAGCCCAAACGCGTCCCTGGCGGGCTGCTGGGCGCGGATTTCAAACTGGAGAACGGACGGTGGCGCGTGGCTCGTGTCTATACGGGCGAGAGCTGGAATCCTGGATTGCGTGCGCCTTTGACGCAGCCTGGCGTCAATGTGGTGGCGGGTGAATATATTCTGGCAGTCAACGGCGTGGACCTGCGGTCATCCGACAACCTGTATGGGCGCCTGGAAGGCACTGCGAACAAGCAGGTGGTCCTGCGTGTGGGCTCCGATCCTGGTGGCGCGAATTCGCGCGAGGTTACGGTGCAGCCGATCCCGAGCGAATCTGCGCTTCGTCATTTGGCATGGGTGGAAGGCAACCGGCGGAGGGTCTCGGAATTGAGCGGCGGTCAACTGGCCTACGTGTACCTGCCGGATACAGCGCAAGGCGGATACGTCAATTTCAACCGTTATTATTTTGCGCAAGTTGGGAAGCAGGGCGCGGTGATTGACGAACGCTTCAATGGCGGCGGTTTCCAGGCGGACTACATCATCGACTATCTGAACCGGCAGTTGATGGCGTTCCGTGTGATGCGACAGGGACAGGATGTCCCGTCGCCACTAGCGGCGATCTTCGGCCCGAAGGCGATGATCATTGACGAATACGCAGGTTCAGGCGGCGATGCGATGCCATTTTATTTTCGAAAAGCGAAGATCGGGCCGCTTATCGGCAAACGAACCTGGGGTGGACTGGTGGGCGGACTGGGCGGCTATCCATCGTTGATGGACGGTGGGTTCGTGGCTGCGCCGTCGGTAGGTTTTTACAATCCGGGCGGATCGTGGGAAGTTGAGAATTTCGGGGTTGCGCCCGATATCGAGGTGGAGCAGGATCCACAGGCGATGCGCCAGGGCCACGATCCGCAGCTTGAAAAGGCCGTCGCGATTCTGATGGAGCAGTTGCGCCAGAATCCGGCGAAGAAGTACGAGCGGCCGCCGTTTCCGAATTACCATCCACAGTAGGAGCCAGCTCCTGGCCGGAGGATTTTGCAGCGCGCTCGGCTTGACGGGAATGGCTAACCGCCCTTTGCTGTCTTCGTCGAGTGTGCAGATTTCGTCGAAGAAGTTCTGCAACCTTTGCCAGTGCTCGCGCATGTCGTGCGCCAGTGAAATCCATCGTACAGCCCGGGTGATGGTGCGAGGCAGGCGAAGATGCGCGGTCTAACGCGCGTCGCGGTAGCCTACCTAGGGCTTGCACGAATCGTTGGTAATCGACGTCTGGCTTCTCAAGGCACTAAACGTGCGGCAGGCTCAGGCGAAAACGGAGGATTCAATGAATCGTACCGATAACGACTCGCACGGAGCGGGATTGCGAGCCGCTGTTGTTCTTGTGATTAGCTCATTTATCGCTCCGAGCCTAAAGGCTCAGGTGTTGCCACCCAAACCGACCGGAACCTCGACCCAGCTGCAGCAGTTTGAGGTCGCTAGTGTCAAGCCCGCCGCGCCCGGAGCTCCCGGCGGAGGTGCATACCTGCTGATGCCCGGAGGGACATTTGTCGGCAGGAATCTTCCTGTCAAGAGACTCGTCATGGAAGCATACGGCATGAGCGATTTCCAGATCACTGGGGGACCAGCGTGGATCGGCTCGGAACATTACGACATTGATGCAAAAGCTGACGGCTTGGCGACGGCTGATCAACTTCGTCATCTGATGGAGGTCCTGCTGGCCGATCGTTTTAAGCTGACGATTCACCGCAGCACGAAACAGCTCCCCATTTTCGTGCTCGTCGTCGGGAAAAGCGGACCTAAGATCCACCTGAGCGAACATCCCGACCCTGGCAATAGGCGGATTGTATCGCGAGCACGCATCAACGGCGATTTCACGATCGCTGAGTTTGTTAAGAGGCTGGGGCCACTCTTGGGCCGCTCCGTCATCGATAGAACGGAGCTCAGGGGCGAGTACGACCTGAACCTTGAATGGGCGCCCGATTCTGGACAGGGGCTACCGGTTCCAGGTGTGAGCGTTCCACCACCTACCGACTCGAATGGACCTTCGATCTTCACCGCGATCCAGGAACAACTCGGCCTGCGACTGGAATCACAGAAGGGGCCGGTAGAGATCCTTCTGATCGATCGCGTTGAAAAGCCGTCTGAAAACTAACCGTGGTGAAATCCATCGTACAGCCGGTCCGCGCCGAGCGCAAATGCCTGCTCTACGGCTTACCAAAAATGCGCGAGCGATAGCGGCGTGGTGGCATACCCGTTAGTTTGCGAAATGCAGTTGTGAAATGGCTCTGATCAAAGAATCCGCAAGCCAATGCGATCTCGGCAATCTCCAGGTCGCGGTGGGCCACAAGGGATTGCGCTTGAGCAATGCGGACTCGCCGCATATAGTCGCTCATGGTGCAGCCGAAATGGTGATGAAACTGGCGGCTGATTTGGACGGGATGCCGACCGACACAGTGTGATAGTTCGGCGAGCGTGAGCCGCGGGTTTTCCTGGTCTCGCAGCATTTCTCGAATTCGCAGCAGCCAGGAGGGAGGCAAGCTGCGGCGCGCTGTCGAGTTTTGCCTGCCCATCAGTAGGAGTTGCAATACCGTTGCCTCAATGTCCAGTGGGGCAACGTCATCTCTTTGGCGGAACTCGCGGTGAAGGCGCGCGCCCAGAGCAGCCGCGGAAGACTGCGCGAGTTCACCGGGTGCGCAAATGGTGCGGCCATCCTGGGCGGCAAGTTCTAAAATCGGCTGACGCAGCTCGATGTGCAGGCACCTGCAGCCAACCGGAAAGTAAATTTCGTGAGGCTCCCCGGCGGGAAGGAAGCGCACCGTCCGTGGAGCGCAAGTGTCGCCGCCGCGGCTGTGCCCGACCCAATGGGAACCCGCAATGACGTAAATGAAATTGGAGGTGTCGTGGGAATGGCGTGGGACCGAGAGACCGGCTGCGTACACCCTCTCCTCCACCTTCAGCGCCGGGGTCTCGATCTGGCCGAGAACGCGCCTCGACCCGGTGGGGTAGGGAAGAGCTTCTGCGCCGGATGCGCTGGAACGTGGCTGCATGGGCTTACTCTTTACTTGTACGTGGCGGACGCGAAAATGTTTCGCTATCGGACGATCGGCAACGCTAAACCATTGCAAGAATTCCTCCTCCCGATAGTTTTACATCAATCAATGCGCTTTCTCTTTCTTGTTTCTCTGATTCTGCTGGCATGGCCACGACCGGGGTGGGCCACAGACGATAACCGCGGCACCGTTGGAATTTCAATCGCTCAGCTCTTTGACGACGACCAGTTGCCCAGCCATCGTGGTCCTATTGTCGTTTTGCAGGCTATCGAGGGTTTGGCCGCGGCCAAGGCCGGCATCCGCTCGGGCGACTTCGTGATCGCCGTCGACGGCGTGCCGGTACCGGGACGCGAGCTTACCGAGATCATCAAGCAGATTCACGGACCCGTTGGCGCCACGCTCCGGCTGACCGTGGTAAAACCTGACGGTAGCCAATCGGAGATCGCACTGGTCCGAATGCCGTTTCCGCCGCATGTGAATCCGGCGTCCGATCCATTTTCGTACGCGGTGCCCGGCAGTTGGGCAGCCGATGCACGCTATCACTTTCCCTTGCCATGGGCGCCGAAACTCCCCTATCGCGGCTTTGTGGACCTTTTCTTTTCACCGAACTTCCCTGAGACTGATTCTCCCGAGTATCACTCCTATCTTTTCTTTATGTCGCTGGAAGGCACGCACATGCTGACTGCGGAACAACTGCAATCCTTCCTGCTGACGTATTTTCAGGGATTAGCCGAAGAGCGGGGCCAAAACAATGGATTCACGCCGGATCTTACCAAAGTATCTGCGACGTACAAGGAAGATTCAGCGGCATCTCCAACCTTCGGAGGCGTACCCGCTCGCGCTCTCAGCGGAACCGTAACCATTTGGGATACGCATGGTAAAACCATCACGCTGAATTCCGAGGTGTTGATCTCGGATTGCGGAACACGCGACCACACAGCTTTCTTCTTCGGTATGTCGCTGGAGCCGCGCGACGGAGAAATGTGGAAGCAAATCGACGCGGTTCGCGATATGTTCCGGTGCAGCCGGTAAGATCGATGAGGTGGTATTCTGTTGGGCGACCATGCGTGCCGCTGCCCAGGCCATACTGCTCTGGTACGCGCGGAATGTTCCATACCACCGCGGCAAGCAGCGACTATCGCAGAGGTTGCGCCGCATCTTCCAGGTTTCGCTGGAGGGCGAATACGTCGAGCGGCGGGGTGGTCTTTGGTGGTCGATCGACCCGGGCGACTATATCCAACAGGATCTTTTTTGGAGCAGCGCCAAGGACGCTGCTGAGATCCGTGAAGCGGTGCGCGCAATGCCGAAGGGTGGCGTCATGTTCGACCTTGGCGCGAACTTCGGCTACTACGCGATCAAGATTGCGACGGCACTCGAGGGCGATTGTTGCATTTATGCATTCGAGCCGAATCCGCCCACTATGCGGCGCTTCCGCAAGAATCTGGAGCTCAACTCAACTCGCGGCGTGTATCCCTGCGAGACGGGTCTTTCCGATGTTCCCGGCCGCGCCTTTGTGGTGGAGCAGCCAGCTCACTCCGGTGCGGCTTACCTCGACCAAGCTGTCATTACTGCCCCGGGGGCTCCGGCCGGCATTCAGCTCGCAACTTTGGATCTTTTCTTCGAGCAACACAACATCGACCGGCTCGACCTGATCAAGATGGACATTGAAGGGGCGGAGCTACGCGCACTGCGTGGCGGTATTGAGAGCATCAGACGTTTTCGGCCTGTCATCCTGATCGAGTTGAATCCCGATACGCTCGAACGCGATGGCTGCTCGGTTCGGGATGTAGTGGTATTTCTCGAAGACCTTGGCTACGCGCTACACACGGTACGTCCGCGAGTCCGGATTACGCGTGACCATCTTCCGCCGCGGAGGGAGATCGTGAACGCAGTATGCAGAGCGGTCTAGCGCCGGGTCTACTCGCCTTCCACCGGCTTCCAGGTTTTATCCGGATTGAATCGTGTGATCTGCCGGGCCAGCGTGGCTGTTTGCGCACCCAGATCCTTTTCGTAGACGACACCCTGATGGTTCACGATCAAGGACTGGATGCCAGAAACACCGTACTCCGCCGGCCATGCCACCAGGGCGAAGCCTCCAATCATTTCGCCTTTCACGACGTAATCCATGGCGCCGCCCTGTGCGTCCGGACCTTGCGCTTTCAGGATGTGGAAAAAATAGCCATGATACGGAACTGGCTTCTTGCCCTGCCCCTGTAACAGGACGGCCGCTGCATCGGCGAAGGACTTGGGGACCAGGGATGCCGATTCGCCTTCATAATAGAGCCCGTCCTGTTTGCCAGGGACACTGATTATGTGCTCGGCGTATTTCAGCATGCCATGCGCATCGCGATCGCGCGATGCATATTCCATTTGCGCTTCCACGTAGCCGCGGCAAACGTCGATGGCGGCCAGTTCGTTGCGGCCGACCCGCCGCGCCAGAATTTCCACGCGGCCAACGGCGGCGTCAAAATACCACTGTCCATTCTTGCGAATCAACGGCACGGGCAAGGGCCAGTTTTGGTCACCAACGACGACCGTTACGCGGTTGGGATTATCGTGGTCCGGTTCCACCTGCATCTTGGCGCGGGCACGGGCGGCGAATTCCGCACGCGCGGCTTTGTCGTCGGCAGCATCGCCGGATTGCACAATGTCTTTACCACGCGGTCCAAACAGTTTGAGCAGGCCGGCTGTGTCGTTCTGCTCGGCCGCATTGACAAGAGCCTGCACGGCCGCCTGGGGTGTGGCGAAAGTCTCCTGGGTATCCTGCGCAGAGGCGTTCGGGAGCGTGAGTGCCGCCGCAAGCGTGGCTAGCAATATCAAAGACTTCGTAATTGACATGATGGCCTCCTATCTACGTCTCCCACCGCCGCTCGGCTCTGCTCGAGGTGCGGGAGCCGCTCTGGGTGCGGGAGAGCTTCTGGCTGGGCCCAAGCTCGAGTAGCCGTGTTCAGCGTGTGTTCCCGCCGCTGAGCCGTGTTCCATGCCGCCGAACATTCCACGATTATTCTGTTGAGCCGGAGCGCTACGAGGAATCTCGCGGTTGCCGAAGCGTTCCGGCTCCGCCGACGGTGCATTGCGCGACGCTTCCGGAATGGAGCGTGGCGCCACGGCCTGCCGCACATTGCCACGGTACTGCTGGTTCAACTCTGGACGCGCGTAGGGCACTCCCGCGCGGTGCGCCGGATCGTGTTGCCATACGGCGTTGCCGTGCACGTTCGCGATATGGCTCGCATTGAAATTGTATTGATGAATAAATGTGTTGTTGACGATCACGGTGTGGTTGCCCCAGCCTGGATGCCAACCCCATCCGCCCCATCCATGCCAGCCGGCGCCAAAATAGAAACCGACATTAATGCCGATGCCGAAACCGAACCCCACTCCGCCCACGATGATGCCTGGGCCCGGCCAGAACCAGCGCGGATAGGGATACCAGAGCGGCGGTCCCCAGATCCACGCAGGATCGTAGACCGGGACATAGATCACCGCTGGGTCGGCAGGCTCGATTTCAATCACCGGCTGGCCGTTGTCCGTCGTGGTGTTTACGTCTAACTGCGGCGTGGATGCCAGTTTGCCTGCCTGTTGCGCTTTCTGCCGCATGCGTTGTACGGCGTCCATCACGTCCTGCTGCTGCGCAAGAAACGCGTTGCCCAGATTAGTGGTCCAGGTGACGTCGTCATTCAACCGCTTCAGAACGTCGGGGAACACCACGAGTGCCTGAACGCTCGGATCCCAATTCTGCTCTTGCGCAGCCTGTGTGAGAGCGGGGCCGCTGAGGCCGGGATTATGCTGGAGCCACTGATAAGCCTGCACGATTTCCAGTGGATAAGTGCTGGCCACCATGATCTGGCTGAGCAGCGGGTCCGGGTAGAGCGCGATGGGCGCAACCAAATCGTTCAATTGGTCGGGCGTTAGGGTCTGATCCGGCGGCGGAAGCTGGGGTGGAGGCGGTTGATCCTGCGGGAACAGACACCGGCTTCCGAGTAGGGACAGCGTGAAGAACAGGAGAACGGAGGGTGCTCGCGTGGAGCCCAAGCTCAAGAGCTGGGTGAACATTTTGACCTCTCAGGACAACAACGTTCCGAATCAATCTGATTATATACCGCAAGCTCATGGACTGGACTATGCGATGGAAAGCATGTAGGAATATACGAAAAACCGAGCCGCGACCGGCAGGAAGCGCTATACGAACGCAGAACTAGCGGCCCCCGTGGTATAGCTCCCTGCCGGTCGCGGCTCGGTTACACCCAA
>PMUN01000415.1:0-10258 GCA_003166875.1 Bryobacterales bacterium
ATTTCTTAACGGGTCCTTAGCTGTCTTCAATGTCAACAGTCAGCGGCACCGACAGCCCGCGCGCGATCTCCTCAACCGCCGCCACTAG
The DNA here is from genome assembly GCA_003166875.1 of Bryobacterales bacterium. Classification (GTDB taxonomy): domain Bacteria; phylum Acidobacteriota; class Terriglobia; order Bryobacterales; family Bryobacteraceae; genus Palsa-89. The sequence goes on from PMUN01000415.1 coordinate 89, forward strand.
GATGCGCGTCGGCAAAGCGCTGCCGTCAGGATATCCGCGAGACCACGCGACTCCGGCGCTCGTGCGAGCGTGCAACCGATTCGATCATGTGGTTAGATGTTGCCCCGGAACAGCGTCCTCTGTCTGGCGGTTTTCGGACTCCGCTTACCGAACCGCGACCGTGAGGGAGTCGGTGCCGTTATTAATTCGATAGACGGTTGTACTTCTTCAACACCTGCTGCAATCCGTCATGCGGCAACGCAGTCACTTTGTGCCCTTTCACGCCGGTCATATCCTCGGCCGCTACCAGGGCATTCACGATGGCTTCTTCGGTGGCCTGCACTGTCGCCTCGAAGATGGGGTTCAACGTGTCATTCGTTAACATCGAAACCGTGGCAGCCGGACCGGGCGGTTTCGCGGCATTCGCATTCGCGGTAGAAAATGCGATGAAAATATCACCCGACCCGTTGCCCGAAATTGCTCCCAGACGACCCAGCCCCAGCGTCGCGCGACGTGCCAGCCGCTTCAATTGCGTGGGAAGCAGCGGAGCATCCGTTGCCACCACGATGATGATGGATCCCATATCTTCTCTCGGGCTGACAATCGAGGCGGTGGCTGGGCCCGCCAATTCCTGGCCCACGGGCGCGCCCGCAATTCGCAACTGCCGCTTCGCACCGCAATTGCATTGCACCAGCGCCGCCACGCGGTAGGAGCCGGCTACGCGGGACGACGTTCCAATGCCGCCCTTGAATCCAAAGCAAACCATTCCGGTGCCGCCGCCGACGTTGCCTTCCGCCACGCGTCCGGACACCGCGCCATCCATGGCCTGGAACACATGCGCGGGCTTTACGTGAAATCCGTTGATGTCGTTCAAAAAGCCGTCCCACGTTTCCGCAACAACTGGAAGAGACCAGAAATCATCGCCGGCGCCGTTGGCGGGCCCGCGTTTGTGTTCCACCTGCCAGGCGATGGAAGCATCGCGCACCACGCCCACGCTGTGAGTGTTGGTAATGAAGACGGCGCCTGCCAGGAACCCGGATTCTTCGAGCCAGGTGGTCCCGGTCATCTCACCGTTACCGTTCTGCGCGAACCAGCCGCCGAACGTAGGATCGTCCGACTGCTTGCCGCGCGGCCAGATCACAGTAACACCGGTGCGCACGGAATCGCCCTCGATCAAAGTTGTGTGTCCAACTTCGACACCTGCGACGTCGGTAATAGCGTTCCAAGTTCCGGGCGTCCCGTCGAACGGCACACCCAGATCGCGAGCCCGTTTCGGCTGGGCCAGCAGCGGAACAGCAAGCACGATAATAGCCACCAGGGATCTCATTTACGCAAGTCCCGCCCGGTCATTTCCTTCGGTTGTTTCTCGCCCAGAAATTCCAAGATCGTCGGCGAGATGTCTTGCAGCGCTCCACCCTGCCGCAAAGGCGCGCGGGTTTCATCCACCAGAATGAACGGCACAGGATTCGTAGTGTGGTAGGTATGCGGACCTTTGGTGATCGGATCGATGAGGGTCTCCGCATTGCCATGGTCGGCCGTAATCATCCACGATCCGCCGGACCGCTTCAGCGCCGCGTAGATCTCGCCGAGCCCCGCGTCCACAGCCTCCACCGCCAGTACCGTCGGCGCCATTTTGCCGGAATGGCCCACCATATCGGCGTTCGCATAATTCATCACGATGACATCGAAGGCGCCTTGTTCTATGGCTTTCACAACTACTGCAGTGACGCCGGGCGCGCTCATCTCGGGCTTCAGATCGTAGGTGGCGACCTTCGGAGACGGGACCAGCTCCCGGCTCTCACCCGGATACGGTTTTTCATTTCCGCCGTTGAAAAAGTATGTTACGTGGGCATACTTCTCGGTCTCGGCCACCCGCAGATTCTTCCAGTTCAACTGGGCCATCACGTCCGCCAGGATATTGTTGGGGTGCTCGCGCGGCAGCACGAACGGGACCGTGAAGCTTTTCTCGTACTGGGTCATGGTAGTGTAATGCAAGTTTTTCGGCCTGTGCACGAACTGCGTAAGGCTAGGGTCCGTTCCCATCAGCGCCATGGTCATCTCGCGTCCGCGATCGGCGCGGAAATTGAAAAAGATGCAAGCGTCGTCATCGCGGATCAGGCCCACGGGGTCTCCGCGATCGTCCACGATGGTTACTGGTTCGATAAATTCGTCCGTGACTCCGCGTTCGTAGGAGCGCTTCACGGCAGCTACAGGATCTGTGGCTTTTTCTCCGCTCCCGAACACCAGCGCGCCAAATGCACGCTCGATCCGGTCCCAACGCTTGTCGCGATCCATGGCGTAATAGCGTCCGGAGACCGAAGCGATTTTCCCGACACCGATCTGGCGTGCCTCTTTCTGGATCTCTTCGACAAACCCAGCGCCGCTCTCGGGTGGCGTGTCGCGGCCATCCATGAAGCAATGGATAAAAACTTGCTGCACACCCTCCTGCTTGGCCATTTTGAGCAGCGCAAAAAGATGCGTGAGCAGCGAATGGACGCCACCGTCGCTCGATAGACCCATCAGATGCAGGCGATGGGTGCGAGCGTGACGCATGGCGTCCAACAAAATCGGGTTCTTGAAGAACTCGCCGTTAGAAATCATCAGGTCGAGGCGCGTGACGTCCATGTAAATCACGCGCCCCGCGCCAATGTTCAAATGTCCAACCTCGCTGTTGCCCATCTGTCCCTCCGGCAACCCGACATAGGGACCGGAGGTGTGCACCAGCGTATTCGGATAATCGCGCAGCAGCGAATCGTAAGTGGGTTTGCGCGCGGCGGCGATCGCGTTGCCTTCCGTGGCGGCTGAGTAGCCCCAACCGTCCAGGATGGTCAACAGCAGCGGTTTCTTTTTGCCTTGCATTATTGATGGAAGGCCTTCCTCGCGGCGAACTTTGCGGAATCACCTAGCTCCTCTTCGATGCGCAGAAGCTGGTTGTATTTCGCGATGCGGTCCGTGCGGCTAGCTGAGCCGGTCTTGATCTGCCCGGCGCGCGTGGCCACCACGAAATCGGCGATGAATGGATCTTCGGTCTCGCCAGAGCGGTGCGACACCACGCAGGTGTAATTGGCGTTCGAGGCCATTTCCATTGCTTCTAGTGTCTCCGTGATGGTGCCGATCTGGTTCAACTTGATCAGAATCGAATTGGCAATTCCTTTTGCGATTCCTTTCGCAAAGATCTCGGTGTTCGTCACGTATATGTCATCGCCCACTAGCTGGATCTTCTTACCGAGCACATCGGTGAGGAGCTTCCAACCGTCCCAATCGTTCTCGGCCATGCCGTCTTCGAGCGAAACGATGGGGTACTGCTCCACCCATTTCGCCCAAAACTTCACCATCTGTTCGGAACTTCGCTCGCTCTTGTCGGATTTCTTGAAGACGTACTTCTTTTTCTCGCTGTCGTAGAACTCGCTGGCGGCGGGGTCGATCGAAATACCGATCTGCGCTCCCGGCTTGTAACCGGCCTTGGTGATGGCTTCCAGAACCGATTCTACTGCCTCTTCGTTGGACTTCAAGCTCGGCGCAAAACCACCCTCATCGCCGACGGAAGTGGAGTAGCCCCGCTTCTTCAGCACGCCCTTCAAAGTGTGAAAGACTTCGACGCCCATGCGGAGCGCTTCGGCGAACGACGTCGCTCCGTAAGGAACGATCATGAATTCCTGAGGATCGACGGAGTTGTCGGCGTGCACGCCGCCGTTGAGAATATTCATCTGCGGAACCGGTAACAGGTTCGCGGCGACTCCGCCCAGGTAGCGATAAAGCGGCGTCATCTGCGATTGCGCGGCAGCGCGCGCCGATGCCATGGAGACAGCCAGGATCGCATTCGCGCCCAGCTTGGCCTTATTCGGTGTGCCATCCAGCTCGATCATTTTGTGATCGATGGCGGATTGTTGCTCCGCCTCCATGCCGACAACAGCCGGTGCGATTTTCTTATTGATGTTCTGAACCGCCTTGCGCGTCCCTTTGCCCAAGTAACGCTTGGGATCGTTGTCGCGCAGCTCAACCGCCTCATGCTCGCCCGTGGATGCGCCCGAGGGCACGGCGGCCCGTCCAACAGTTCCATCGGCGAGGTGCACATCGGCCTCAACCGTAGGATTGCCGCGCGAATCGAGGATTTCGCGGCCAATGACTTTGGTGATTTCCATATGTGTTTATTGCAACACATTTGGCCGCGGATGAACGCGGATGCACGCGGATCAAGATATGGTAAGTGCCGCTTTGCCGAGAATCTTACGGTTTGCCAGGTCGCGCAATGCTGTGGGCGCTTGATCCAGCGGATAACACCGAGGCTTCGGCGGCTGGACCAGGCCCGCCAGAGCTCGTTGCGCCTCGGCCAAATATTCCGGATGCGCGGCGGCGTAAGTTCCCCACAGCGCACCCACAATCGCAATATCCTTGATCAGAATCCGATTCGCCGCGATGGTCGGGATTCTGCCGCTTGCAAAACCGATCACTAGTAACCGTCCGCCTGGTGCGATGCACTTGGTGGATAGATCGAAAATATCGCCGCCGACGGGATCGTAGATCACATCGGCGCCACGACCGCCGGTGAGCTGCTTCACTTGATCCACCCACGTGGCGTCGCTGTAGTTGATCACATGCTCCGCGCCCAGGGATCGAGCGAATTCCAGCTTCTCGCTGCTTCCGGCAGTGGCAATCACGCGTGCACCGAATGCGCGGCCAAGCTGGATGGCCGACATCCCTACACCACTCGCTCCGGCATGCACCAGCAACCATTCGCCCGCTTGCAACGTGGCTCGTTTCCGCAGCGCGAAGTATGAGGTGTGATACACGATTGGGAATGCCGCCGCTTCCGGAAAATCCATGCCGGCTGGGATCGCAAACGTCATGCCGATGCGCCCAATTGAATACTCCGCCATCGCCCCGCCGTGCGTGATGGAAAGCACGCGGTCCCCGGCCGAGAACTCGGTGACGCCAGCTCCGACGGCGTCCACGATGCCCGCCACTTCCGCGCCCGGCGTGAATGGAAACGGCGGCTTGATCTGATACTTGCCTTGCACTTGCAGAATGTCGAAGAAATTTAGTCCAGCCGCATGATTGCGAATTCGCACCTGCCCCGGCCCAGGCTCGGGCACGGCGACTTCCTCGAACGACATGGTCTCTGGTTCGCCCCAGGCGTGCACGCACCAGGCTTTCATGGTCGGCAGGCCCTCGCTTTCGGCCCCAATTCCGCGGGCAGCATCCGGTACGCCCCCTCCACCCATTCGCACAGCAGCGGACGCGTGTCGCGCGGATCGATGATTTCTTCAATCCCAAATGCTTCCGCGGTTCTCAGCGGCGAGCGAAAACGGTGAAGTTTTTCTTCGATCTCGCGCCGCCGCGCATCTGGATCCGGCGAAGCTTCGATTTCTCGCCGATAGGCTGCTTGCACGCCGCCCTCGATCGGCAAAGACCCCCAGTCGCCCGACGGCCACGCGTAGCGCAGGTTGAGCGCCTGCGCGTTGCCGTGTCCCGCGCCCGCCACACCATAGCACCGGCGGATCAGAATGGAGATCCACGGCATGCTGGCCTGGTAGACGGCCACTAGCGCGCGGGCGCCCGCTCGCACCGTACCGGCGCGCTCAGCGGCGCTGCCAATCAGAAACCCAGGATTGTCGACGAAATTCACTACCGGAATGTGGAACGTGTCGCAAGTGTCGACCAGCCGAATCATTTTGTCGCACGCGGGAGCATTGGGCGCGCCGCCGCCGTGGCGTGGATCGTTGGCGATCACGCCCACTGGGTAGCCGTTCAATCGCGCGAGCCCCGATACCAGCGGGCGGCCATAGTAGTGACCGATCTCGAAGAAAGAATCGTGATCGAAGACCGCCGTTAGAATGCGGCGTATGTCGTACGCCCGACGCCGGTCGCGCGGGATGATGGAAATCAGCTCTTCTTCGCGGCGTTTCGGATCGTCGTCAGAAGCCGCACGAGGCGGCGGCTGCCACACACTCGCGGGTAAATACGAAAGGAACCGTCGTATGGCGTGAAAAGCTTCTTCTTCGCTCGCGACTTCGTTATCCACGGCGCCGCTTCCGCGTGCGTGTATCTCATAACCGCCGAGGTCTTCCTTGGAAACTTTTTCGCCGACGCCACGCTCCACTACTGGCGGACCAGCTACGAAGAGCTGGCTCGACCCTCTCACCATCAGCGAGAAATGTGACGTAACCACGCGTACCGCGCCCAGGCCCGCGACAGGTCCGAGACACGCGCCGACCACCGGAACCTCACCCAGCATTGCCGTGATGGTGTCCCAGGCCGGATTCGCCGGAACGTAGGTGCGTCCGATCTGCTCAATGGTTTTGACGCTGCCGCCACCGCCGGTGCCGTCCACCAGCCGGACCATCGGAATGCGCAAGCCGCGCGCCAGCTTTTCGCCGTGACCCATCTTGTCGCCGATTGCGGCATCGTGCGCTCCGCCACGCACGGTGAAGTCGTCACCACCCACCACCACCGGCCGCTCGTCGATTTTTCCCGTGCCAGTAACAAAATTGGATGGAGTGAATGAACTGAGCTGGCCGCTCTCGTCGTAGACGGCGCGTCCAGTCAGCGCGCCTATTTCGTGGAACGAATCGGGGTCGAGCAGTTGGTGGATTCGCTCCCGAACAGTCAGACGGCCGGCTTTATGTTGCCGCTCGACGTTCGCCGCGCCGCCCATCTCCCGCGCGATCGCCTCGCGCCGCCGAATCTCGTCGATCTCCGGTTGCCAGCTCACTCCGTTACATTGTGCCACGGCTCTTGCTGCGCCACTGGCGACGGAACATCGACGGCGAGCAGGATTCCCCTTCATCCTCCTCAACCGTCGGGCCGCGGCCAGTTTCAGCATTCTTGAGGTAGAAGGGGACAATCTCCAAGAGGAGTCCTTGGCGGGTGCGGCATAAATATGGAGCCTTTCGAGGGTGTAGCCGAGCCGCGACCGGCAGGGAGCGATAACACGAGTGCCGCTAGTTCTCGGGTTCGGATAGCGCTTCCTGCCGGTCGCGGCTCGGTTTTTCGTGCCCGACTCAACGTCCCAGCTCTAGAAGTTCGCCAGTAGTTGCATAATGTAACTATCTCCAGTAAAATGAAGCCGTGCCTAGCCTTACCATCCGGGAGATTCCTGAAGACGTTCTAAGAAAGATGCGCCGTGCCGCAAAAGAGCAGCGGCGCTCACTCAACTCGCAGGCCCTTGAATGGCTGGAGCAGAGTGCGAACCAATGGCGGCGGGGTGCCGATCTCCATGACCTGCTGGAATCAATCCGAACCACACGCGAATCCATTGGCCGGCGATATGGCCGCGGAACCGACAGTGTGGAACTCGTCCGAGCAATGAGGCAGCGTGGCAGCTCTTGAGAGCCGGTTCGTCGTTGACACGAACGTGATCCTGAAGTTGTTCTTTCCGGAAGAAGACGCCGGCAACGCGGTTTTTTTGTTTCAGGGTCTGGAATCCGGCACGATCCATATCTTCGTTCCCGACCTACTTCCGGTCGAATTCATCAACATTCTGTGGGTCAAGCAACGGCAGGGGCAAGCGAGCTCAGCCGACTGCCAGACCATTTTGGGAAAGTTTCTCGATCTCCTGGGCAAACTGACGATGGTCGCGTCTGTAGTGCTTGCCGAAGAGATCCTGGATGCCAGTATCCGGCATAACCATCCTGCTTATGACATGGCGTTCCTGGTGCTGGCGGATAGCCTGAGCGTTCCCCTCATTACCGCGGATGCGAGTTTGTGCCGAAAGATATCTTCACGTTCGCGGACCCCGATACTACTCAGAGACCTCGCAATATAGCTTTAACCGCGATCAGCGACTTGGTCCAACCGAAACTCCGCTCGCGCAGAATCTCGGCATCTGGAAACAGTGACGCCAGTTCCGTGTCCGAGAGCAAACGGATATCATCGAGAAAATGCTGGATGTAAAAATCGCGGCGGTCCGGACTCGGGCGCTCCACCCAATCCCACACCGTCCACTTTGTCACCCAAGCCCGCTGCATGCTCCGCGGCAGCCAATGGACGAACGGCGTCAAAAGATGCTGCTCTACCGGAAATCGACGGTTCGGTGTCTGCACCCAATAGCGCTTGCCCACGCGGCGGATCTCGTCGGCGAAACGGCGCTGTTGGTCCGGTGCACCCACATGCTCAATCACTGAATTGCTGAAGACGATCTCGAACGATTGATCGCGAAACGGCAACTGGCAGCCGTCGCCGGAGACGAACGTGAAACCACATTCGCCGCGCTCCTGGCCGCGTGGCATGTTGAGCAGGGTCACGCGCGGCCGCATGGCCGCCAATAGCCAATTCGCTGGAGTACCGCCCACGTCCAGAATCCGGGTGTCCTGGGTCACTCCAAAGCGCGCGACAAACTCCTGCATGCGGCGCGCCCGAAAGCGGCGCATGACGCCTGCGATCATTGTCCGGAGTTTCACTCGGTCCACTAATATTACTGTGTTACAAAGTTGATCAAGACTATCGTGGCGCAGACTCCCAGTCTGCCGTGCCGGCACTCTTGCCGGAGGAGGGTCGAGAAGAGTCTCGACCCGGCAGGCAGGAGTGCCTGCGCCACGGGCGCAGTAATACTAAGTATTTCAGCCCTTGGCTTTCTTGATTTCTTCGATCAGCGCGGGAACTACCTCGAACAGGTCCCCTACAATTCCGTAATCCGCCACTTCGAAGATAGGCGCGTTGGCATCCTTGTTGATGGCGACGATGGTCTTGGCGCCTTTCATACCCACCAGGTGCTGGATGGCGCCCGAGATGCCCACCGCTAGATAAACCTTGGGCGAGACGGTTTGCCCGGAACTGCCCACCTGGCGCTCCATCGGCAGCCAGCCGCTGTCACAGATCGGCCGCGAGGCTGCCAGCTCAGCGCCCAGCGCCTTCGCGAGTTCCTCGACAATCGGGATGTTTTCCTTTTCCTTGATCCCGCGGCCCACCGACACGATGATCTCGGCCGCGGTCAAATCCACAGCGCGCGCCGATTCGCGGAACGGCTCCAGTGGCTTCGCGCGAATCGCGTCCGCGTTAAGAGACGGAGCGAAATTCTCCACCGGCGCGGAACCTTCTTCGAGCTGCTCGGCGCGAAACGCACCGGCCTGAATGGAAGCGAAATGCGGCGCGGCCCCGCCCGGCTTCACGTCGGCATTCAGTTTTCCTTGAAAAAGCTGACGCACAAAAACCGGCGAACCTGATTCTATACGAAACCCGATAGCGTCGCTGATGAGTACTTGCTCAAAACGCGTAGCCAGCTTAGGCGCGAAGTCGCGCACTTGGTAGGTGTGCGGAAACAGCACGATTGAAGGATTCGACTTCCGGATCAACTGCTCGATCGCTGCCGTGTATCCATCGGCCGTGTAGGATCCGAGCAAATCGTGGCTGACCGCGTACACGCGCTCGAGTGCTTTCTTCGCAAGTTCGCCGGCGAGAGCCTCAATCCCCTGCCCTACCACAGCCGCGGACGCAGCAGTACCCAATTGGGCCGCTAGCTGTTGGCCGCCCACCAGAGTTTCCCACGACATGCGATTCCAAGCGCCGCCGCGCTGCTCCATGATCACCAGAACGCCGCTCATATCACGCGCACCTCGAATTTCAGCTTCTCCACCAGTTTTGCCGCAGCCTCCCGGGCGTTGCCTTCCAGGATCTGAGTGTGCTTGCTGCGTTGCGGGGCGTAAATGCGCGCGATCACCGCCGTGGGTGTCGCCGAAACGCTCAGCTCGGCCACCGTTTGCCGCTTGATTTCTTTCGTCTTGGCTTTCTTGATGCCCATCAGCGTCGCGTAGCGTAGCTTGTTGATGCCGGATTGAATGGTGAGCACCGCGGGCAGCGGCATTTCCACCTGCTGGAACCAGCCGTCTTCGAGTTCCCTCTTCACTCGGATGCCGCTGTCCGTTTTCTCGACAGCCATGATGATGGTCCCGTGCGGCAGGCCCAGCACCTCGGCAAGGACCACGCCTGTCTGCCCGTATCCCAGGTCATCGGATTGCAATCCGGTCAGGATCAGGTCCGGCTGCTCGGGTTTTGCGGCCGCGGCAAGCAGTTTCGCAATTCCGAGCGTGTCGAACGAATGCAAGTTTTCTTCTTCGATGTGGATGGCCCTATCGGCGCCCTTGGCCAGAGCCTCGCGGATGGTTTGTGAAGCGCGAGCCGGCCCGGCGCACAATGCCACTACCTCGCCACCGTGCTTTTCCTTCAACTGCAGGGCCTCTTCCAGCGCGTAAGCGT
>PMUN01000415.1:10282-10425 GCA_003166875.1 Bryobacterales bacterium
CCGAACGAATTCGAAAGCGCGTAATCGATTTTCATCGGCCGCGCATGATTGGGAACATAATCCAGATCGCACTGAGGATCAGGAACGTCGTGATTAATAGTCGGCGGCGCGATTTGATCCCGCAACGCCAGCACCGTGATGCC
>PMUN01000171.1 GCA_003166875.1 Bryobacterales bacterium
ACGCCTGGGATTCGGTCGCCATTGGATCGGCGTCTTCAATGGAGTCGGTGCATTTTTCCCGAGACTGTCAGCAAGTGCCCTCAACCGGCAAAATCCCTTCCAAAAACGCCTCAATCTCCCGATCGGCCCTCCCGATCCCCGCACTACTGAACGCGTGCCCCTCCTCAGCATAAATGCTCAATTTACAAACGCCATGCTTCAGCTCGCACAGCTTCGCGAGTTGCCGCGCATTAAATTCCGGAATCACCTTATCCTGAGCCCCATGCAAAATCAGCAGCGGAGGCAATCTGTCAAATGCACCCACGTACGCATCAGGCAAGCTGCCGCTCCAGACCACGACACCCGCCAGCCGGGATTCGCCGGCAGCCGCGGCCAGCGCCACCGATGCTCCTAGCGAGTACCCAACCAGCGCGATCCGCCCGTGCGCCATGTGCGTCTGCACTTGGATGAAGCTGAGCGCATCGCGCACCGCCTGCGCCCAGATTGCATAGTGTTTAATTGGATCGCTCGGAGAACCGTGCGTCACGTCCAGATAGTGCGGAATGTAGACGCGAAAGCCTGCGCCTGCAAAAAGCCGCGCTTGTGAATCGAACGGCATATTCGGAGATCGAACGCCGCCTGAGCCGCTCAAAAGAACGACGACCGGCACGTCCGCGATCGCCGCGCCAGAAGCATATTCCTCTATCTCAACTCCCCCGGCTGAGGTTACGAAGGAACTGACGGTCCGGTGAACGTCACCCGCCGCCAGTTACGTCGCGCCGAATAGGACTCCGAGCAACGGAAGCGCAATCACCCGCATCCTTTCCCTCCCTGTGATCATCCTATCAGTCGAATGACAAATCCCGTATTAAACTCCGAAACGCTGGATATTCTCTTTCGCCGGGCGCGAACCCACAATGTCTGGCTCCCGCAGCCGGTCTCGGACGATCTGCTACGCCAGATCTACGACGTGATGAAGTGGGGACCCACCAGCGCCAACTCCTCTCCGGCACGCATTCTTTTTTTGCGAACGCCCCAGGCTAAGGAGCGGCTGCGACCGGCATTGATGGCTGCGAACGTCGACAAAACCATGCAAGCGCCGGTGACCGCGGTCCTGGCCTACGACTTGAAATTCTACGAGCACGTCCCCCGGCTGTTCCCCAACAATCCCGCCATGCGCGAAATGTTTTCCAGTTCGCCGGAACTGATCCAGACCACCGCTTTTCGCAACGGAACCCTCCAAGGTGGATATTTCATTCTGGCCGCGCGGGCCCTCGGGTTGGATTGCGGCGCCATGTCCGGCTTTGACAATGGCAAGGTGGATGCGGAGTTCTTTCCGGCCTCCACATGGAAGTCGAACTTCCTATGCAATCTCGGCTACGGCGACCACTCGAAACTGTTCCCGCGCAACCCCCGCCTGGACTTCGACGAAGCCTGCCAACTACTCTAAGGCTTTTTTTCAATCGTGGCGCCCGCACTCGTGCGTGCCGCGTCGGCACTCTTGCCGACGCCTTTAAAAAAGCTTCCTAATTTGCCCTGCCGACAATCTCCAAATGCACGAATCCCGCGATCGTCGCCGGCTGATTCGCCAAAAAAACAACCTTCCGCGTCTTCGGGAACGGCAACCCGGACTGGATCGCGCTCGCGTAGAACCCTACCTGGCGCAGAATCTGTCGCGACGCCTCGTCCTGCGTGTCCAGACTCGCGACTTTCGACAAAAACCCGGCGCTCCAACCCAGCGGCAACACGCATCCCTTGCCCGCTTGCCGAACCTCACTCAGCTTCGATTCCAATTGCTCCAGATTCGTCTTCAACACTCCCAGCCCCGTCCATTCCGCATACTGCTTTTGCAGTTGCAGTAACTGCTCCGCATAGGCGTTCACCAGGCCCAACATCGCCGCAACGTCCATTCCACGATTGTTTCGCGGCGCCTTCTCGCGCCAGTCACCCTCGAATGCCGTGCCCGGAACGGCCATCTCCGCGAACACCGGCGTGCTATCTTCCAACCGCTTCACGTTCCGCCCCGGCACTTGCTTCCAAGCCAGCTCAAACTTCCCCGCGCCCCGCGGCTCCAGCGTGGATGCCCGCAGCAGGAAAATCTTGAACACGCTATCCTGCACAGTTTTCGAATCGGATGCGGAGATCAAACGCATCGCGTCCGCGCCACCCACTCCCAATGCGCCCTCTTCCAGTGCTCGCCCGGGATTCCGCGGCAGCCGTCCTTCGGAAGCCGCGCGCGCCGCGAGATCGTTCATCAACTTCGGCGTCAGTTTGCCGTGCACCACTCCCGTTCGAAGCGCGCCCTTGATGGCCGTCCCAGGCAGATAAGGGCCGCTCGGACCGGTACTGAATGTGGGAATGAACAAATTCTCCGCGCGTGTTTTTTCCCAATGTTGCGCCGAGCTCGCATGCTCAAAGGGAATTCGCCGCCCCGCGTAATTCTGCGCGAAGCCACCCCACGAAGCGAAGTCCAGCTTTTCAGCTTTCTTCAGTTGACTCAAATAACTGTCCAGCCGCGGCCCCTTCGCCAGCAGGCGAAAGATGCGCCTCTGGTCCAAAACATTGACATGGTCCTTCCACACCATGTAATCGATGGGCGCCAACCTCTGGCCGTCGCCGACCAGCGTGGGAGTCAGGCAAGTGAGACGGTATTTCATGCGGCCGCCCGCCACGGAATCGGGACCGTTACGGCGAATCCTGCGCGATACACCGGATGCGGAAACCCGTCGGGCGCAGTGTCTCGCGCTTCGCCGCGCAGTTGCTGTGCTCCCGCCAACAAAACGGATCCTTCGGCGATCATCAAAGTCGGAGTTTTTATTTCGCCCCAGCGCACGCTGCTTTCAATCCTGCCCCGCCGCGTGAGTGTCGCGTAGCTGCCGCGCTTCCAGTCCACCAGATCGTCGCCGGAAGGCAGATAGAGCGACAACAGCCAATGCGCCCGCTCGGGCGATTCTTCCGCTGCCTCAGGCGCAGCGGGCGGCGTCCAAGGTTGCCATTCCGGTGTTTCTGACCGTCCCCATCCGCGCGAACGCTCTCCGCCGAAGCCGGAATCCGCCAGCAGCAGAAATGCGCTACGCACTCGCGCCTCCCATTTTTCCGCGGCAGCTTCATCCGCGAACTGGACCACCGTCCACAGCCCTGCATTCTGCGCGAACTCCAGGCACGCCGTGGCATGCGATTCCACCTTACCCGCCTCCAGCCGATCCACGCTCGCGTTCGATCGCAGCGCGATGCGAAAGGGCCCGCGCCCCACGTCGTGAGGGATCAGGCATTCGCTTTCGCCGTCCACCGCCCAGCGATTCTCGTCGATTCCCTTGCCGCCCAGCAGCGATTCCACCACCGCCAGCGGAACAAACCGCGCGCCTTTGCAGCGGATCTTGGTAGCGTCCTGCGGCGGCCAGATACTGCGTGGTGGAACCACCAGCAGAGTGTGGCCCTGGAACGGATAGAAGGAGCTGAATCGCGCGGCAGGCGCGGCTTCCGATCGAGCGGTCGCCTCCAGCCATTCTTCGCCCAGCCCCAATTGGGACATCGCCGAACACACCGCCGAAAAAACCGCGTCGCTGTGATAAATCAGGTCCACCCGATCGCGCGCGCCGGAATCGGGGCCGAAGCGCCACGGTCCAAGAGGGCGAAATCGAACAGAAAAGCTGGTGTTGAAACCTGCCGGTGACATGCTATTCGACGAGCTTTTCCACGAACTCGGAGCCCGTCACCAGCGCCTGCAAAGCAGCCAGATCAGCGCCCGCCAGCAGTTCCTGCTCAGCAGCTCCGGAAGCGTAGAAACTCCGGCCGCGCCAGGCCAGCTTCAAATTCGACAAAGCCACCCGCCCGCTGCCGCGCGATCCACCGCCGCCCAGGCTGTCGTCTTCGAGCAGCCGCAGGCCCTCCACCAGCCGCGAGAGCAGCTCGCGATCTTCCGGACAAAGCACATCCATGACGATGCGAAAATGAAACCGCGCTCCCGCTGGAACGCGCTCCAAAGTCCGTGGATTCGCCTGCGACGTGATGCGATCGATGGCGTTCTCGCTCTTCACTTCCGTCAATTCATCGTCCATGTTCTCGCGCATCTGCGCGGTGATGCTTTCCGGGATCAACGGCGCATCGTACATGGTGAGCCGCGCCGGCGTGGCCACGCTCGATTCCAGCGGCTCACCGCTTACCCGGTCCATCCGTCCCGGACTCCGTCCGAAGAGCAGGCAAATGTCATCGTCCGGCCGATCGCTCTGGTGGATGCGAACTTCCTGGCCCTTGCGCTTCGAAAGATAAACCAGCTCAGACGGCACCGCCATTCCCGACGATTGCTCCAGCATGGAGCGCAGCTTGCCGCGCAGCGAACTGCCCGGAATATAGGGCAGTCCGAACGCATCTTTGACAACGGGATTATCCGCGCCGCCGATTTCAAGCGATCCTTTGCCGGCCCCGATATGCAGGCCCGTCTGGCAGGTGATGTCTCCTTCGAGGAGCAATTTTCCAATCAACTTCAATTCTGTTTGCGCTGTATGCGAACTCATCGAAATCCGTTTCTCGTTTCTCGTTACTCGTTATAAGCGACAATCGCTTCGAAAAGATCGCGGAAGCGCTCGTAGCCTTTGGCGTCATTCTTGCGCGTCACCTGCAGCAGCAGCTTCTCCAGCGAATCCAGACTGCGCAACGAATGCCGCGCGATGGTGTACGCCAGTCGCGCGCGCAACATCACGAACTGCTGCTGCCGCTCACTTTCAGGCGCACGCACCGCACGCCGTACCGCGTTGTAGAGGCGGCGCAACTGGCTTTTGGTCCCGGAGTCCATGTCGCGCATCCGGCTCACCACTCCGTGCGCCTGGTTGTCCAGATACAACGGGTCCGATATCAGCTTCTCAATGTCGATCTCGGGCGGACCTTCGAACCGGCTCCGGTCTCCGCGGTCACCGCCTCGGTCCCCTCGACCGCCCTCGCGGCCGCCGCCATGCGGACCACCCCGGCCTTCGCGTCCACCGCCGGGCGCACCTCGACCCTCTCGCTTGCCTTCTTGATTGCGTGGTTCTTGCTGCGTCGTTTCCGCCATCCCAACCTCGTTTTCTTACGTCATTCCTTCAGTGGACAATCTGGCCCATTCTAACGCTACGCGGCCAGAGGGCCGTAACTTCAAGTTCACGGGATTCTTTCCCACTAAATCCGCGATCAAACTCGTGCGTGCCTTTTGAAAATCGCGCGCCCGAGAACTCCCCAATATACGATACAAACGCCGATGAAACCGCCATGGCCGCTCCACTCGCTTGGCTCCAGGCGCGCGTTTCGTTTCTCGATATATCCCGCACAAATCCCGTATATATTGTGGCGCAACGCCGAACTCCCGCACCATCGCGGTTAATTCGTCCTTCAATTCGGCCGCGTCTCCAAGCTGCTTCCATTCGAGCGTTCGTCCCAGCAGGTTAAAGCAATCCTTATCCGCGGATTTCGCAATTTCGAGCTTATCCCGCGCCCTCTCATAAACCGAGCCGAGCGGCGTCTCTAGCTCCGGCGCCAGCGCCAACGCCATAGTGATAGTCTTGCCTTCCGCGCCTGGAAAATCTTTCAGATGTTCTTCCGTGAACCGGTGGAAAAGACGCTGCAGCTCCCGCGCGAATGCGATTAACGCGTCCCACGCGCCGTACACCGCAAAATCGTCGCCGCCCGTATGCAGCAGGTTCAATCTGCGCCAGAACTCAGGCAACGAACACAGCACTTCCACCTCGCCCGCGAAAAACTGCTTATACAACACCGATAGCTGGACATGCTCCTCAATGCTCTGCAGCCGCCGCAAGCGGATCCCGAAGCTATCCACATCCCCGCGCAACACGCCCCACACCGCACAGCCTTCAGCGCGCGAAGCCAGCACCGGCGCGGTGGCCGAATGATGCCCATCGTCAGTCAGCGCGGTGTGTCGCGCCAATGGAACCGAATCCGCCGCGGTCCCGATGGTCCAGGTGTGCTTCCCGCCTCCGGCTTCGATCCTGGCCGGCGATTCAGGCGACCACCCGACCGACGCTGCGTCGCGTAGCGCTCTTCCCAGTTCTTCAAAATAGGCCGGATCGGAATCGGAAAGCTCGGCAGCTTCCGGGAGTCCCGTTGCAGCCAGCGGCGTATCCGTCTTGATTTCAAACTCCTCGTTCAGCCGCTTGCGCACCACCGTCCAATCGCCCAGATTCTCAGTGATCGCCCACAGTAGCCGCAAACGTCCCTGGCTCAGGCGCTCGATATCAACGCTAGCGGCGCTGAGAAATTCCTCCACCTGCGGCCGTACCTCTTGCGGAAGCACCACCAGAAACTGTTCGCCGCCGCTGGACCCCAGCAACATCTTGGAAAGCCCCAGTTCGGCGATCAACGCGCGCGGCAAAACCTCGCTCAGCAGGTTCACCCAGCGCAGCCGGCCGGCAAAAAGCGGCTCTTCCGGCGCTCCCGCCAGCAGGAACTCCTCGGCGCCCAAAATCTTCCCTTGCAATAGGATCTGTACGGACATGCAGAATCAGGACGAAACTTCAAATGTAACACGGACCGGCCTCTCCGTTGGACTATCATGAACCTGAACACGATGCTGCGCCGGAATATTTTCCCTTTCGTTCTCCTCGCGGGAACGCTCTGCGCGGAATTGGTGTGCGCGCAGACTGACGGCGATGCGCTCTTTCGCGAGGCACGTACCAAGATTGTCGAGAGCATCGCGAAGCTGCCCAGGTACACCTGCATCCAGACCATCCGCCGCTCCCGCTTCGACCCGTTCTATGAGTCCCGAAAAAAAGGCTGCGGCGAGCGGCAGAACGTCTGGCTGTCGTGGACCGACCAACTCAAGCTGGACGTGACCATCTCAGAAGGAGCCGAAATCTTCTCCCGGGCCGGCGCCCGGGAGTTTCAATCCCCGGATGCGCAGACCATCGCAGGCAACGGTCTGACATCCACCGGCGACTTCGGACACTTTTTGATGACTATTTTTGGAAGCGATGATCCGCTGGCGCATCAATACCTCGGACTCGAGCAAGATCATCATGGACAGAGCTTGGCCGTGTACCAATATCGCGTGCCGCAAGCGACCAGCCGTTACGAGATCAAGCTGAGTTCCAAGCCCGGAGATGTGAAAACGCTGGCGTATGAAGGCAAGTTCTGGATCGATCCCGAGGATGCCGAGGTGCGCAGGATGACCATCGTCGTTCCTCAGACGCCGCCGCGCGCGGAAACCTGCCGCATCGAGACCAGCATCGATTATCACCGCGTGCCGATCGCCGGATCTCACTTGCTTCTTCCACAATTGACGCTGTTGAAACTCTGGGATAGCGACGGTTCCCGTTATGAGAATCGGACAACCTGCGGCTCGTGCCGGGCTTTTCAAAGCGAATCAGTTCTGAGGACAGACATAGATCCAGGACCCGCGACAACGGCCGCGGGTTCCGCTGCGGAAAGTCCGTTCAGCATTCCGCCTGGAATTGTCGTGCGGATCGCCTTACTCTCCCGAGTCGACAGTGAAACAGCGTTCGCCGGAGACGCGATAGAAGGACAAATTACCGAACCCTCGCGCTTTCGCGACTGCAGAGTCCTTGGGCGCATCGTTCGTCTGGAGCAAAATCTGCTGCCCTCGCATTACTTGGATGTAGTGACTCGCCCGCGAAACAACCACATCCTGGCAGGCGGCCTTTTCATATTCGCATCAGACCAACTCACACTAGACCACGGGTTTGTTTCCGAATGGATCACCACCACGCGCGATCATCCTTGAAGTGCAATAGGCTTCGCGTCCAAGAATTTTCTTATCCGTGTTCATCCGTGTTCATCCGTGGCCCAAAAAAGCCTTTCTTTCAGACGCGCTTCATGTAAAATAGTTCCTCGTGCTGCGTCCCCGGCTCTGGTTCATCCTCATGTCCTTCCCCGCCCTCGCCTCCGCTCAGGATCGCGCGCAAGCCCGCTCCATGGTCATCACCCGCCGCGGGATTGTCGCCACCGCGCAGCCGCTCGCGTCCCAGGCCGGCGCGCAGATTCTGGCTCGCGGAGGTTCCGCCGTCGACGCCGCCATCGCCGCCAACGCCGTGCTCAGCCTGGTGGAACCGATGATGAACGGTCCTGGCGGCGATCTGTTCGCCTTGATCTGGGATTCGAAAACCGGCAAACTGACCGGCATCAACGCCAGCGGCTGGGCCCCCAAGGGTCTGAGCATCGACTACCTGAAGAAACAAGGTTTGTCCAGTCTCGCCTCCACCAGCATCCACAGCGTGACCGTCCCCGGCTGCGTAGATGGCTGGGAGAAACTGCACAAACGTTTCGGACGCCTCCCTTGGCGCGACCTTTTCAAACCTGCCATTTACTACGCCGAGAACGGTTTTCCAGTCAGCGAGCTGATCCAGTGGGACTGGGAGAACTCCAGCTCCAAGCTGGAAGGCGCCGCACGCGAATTGTACATGAGGGATGGCCGCGCACCGAAAGTGGGCGAGGTTTTCCGCAATCCACAATTGGCCCACGCCCTGCACTTGATCGCCGAACTGGGCGCGCAAGCTTTTTATAGCGGCCCAGTGGGCGAAGCGATACTCGAAACATCCCGCAAACTCGGCGGCACTATGACCGCCGACGATCTGCGCGAATTTCAATCCGAATGGGTGCAGCCGATATCCACCGAATATCGCGATTGGAAGGTCTATCAGCTTCCGCCCAACGGCCAAGGAGCGGGAACCATCGAGATGTTGAACATCATGGAGAATTTCCCGCTCGCCAATTACGCGCAAGATAGCCCCGATGCCCTCCACATCGAAATCGAAGCGCAGAAGCTGGCCTACATGGATCTGAAACGCTACATCGCCGACCCGCGCCAGGCATCCATTCCGTTGGCCGGCCTCCTCTCGAAGCCTTATGCGAAGCAGCGGGCTGCGCTGATCGCCCACGAGAAGGCCAACTGCGACGTGGAGCCGGGAATTCCGGCGGAAGCCGGCCACGGCAACACAACGTATCTGAGCGTGGTGGACAAGGAAGGCAATATAGTCTCTTTTATTCAAAGCATTTCCGATATATTCGGTTCCGGAATTGCGGTAAACGGCATGGGCTTTCTGCTGCATGATCGCGGAGGCGCATTCTCGCTCGACCCCACGCATCCCAACGCTCTCGCTCCGCGCAAGCGCCCCTTTCACACCATCATTCCCGGATTCATGGAGCGCGGCAATCTGCACATCGGCTTCGGCATCATGCGCGGCTCGAACCAGGCACAAGCCCAGGCTCAGCTAGTCTCCAACATCGCGGATCACAAAATGAACATCCAAGCAGCTCTCGAAGCCCCGCGTTTTAACAAGCACGAGCTGAGTGGGTGCGACCTGTGGATGGAAGCCCGCGTCCCGCAATCCACGCGCGACGAACTCACCAAGCGTGGCCATCATCTTATCGTGGTCGGCGATTTTTCCGGATATATGGGCGGCGGCCAAGTGGTAATGCACGACTCGGCGGCGAAAGTAAACTACGGAGCCTCATCCCCACGCAAAGATGGCGCGGCCATCCCCGAACCCGACCCCTACTTCAAAACCGAACCGCGACCGTGAGGGAGTCGGTGCCTTGTCTTCACTTCCCGCGCGCGGTATCAATCTCCAGCCGATTCTCCAAAATCTTCACCATCTTCTGCAATTTCTCGGACCGCACTCGTTCCTGGTGTAACTCCTCGCTCAACTTCTTCAATTCCTCCGCATGCGTATCGGGCGCAGCACTCGGCGGCGGCGCGCTCACAGTCGCGATTAGCAAGCGCGAAGACTCCCGAACAGCGGCGCCGCTAGCCGGATAAACAGTCATCCGAACCTGCACGTCCCCGCTATGCCGTTGCCAAATCATCTTGCCGCTGCTAAGCTGCGCGCCGGCCAACTGAAAGTGCGATGGCGGCCCGCCATCTTGAATCTCGATTTCAGCGCGCTTGGCCCCACGCACCGACGTCGAGTTAGCATCCCAATTGATCTGCAATACCGGACCGTTACCTTGAATTCGAAGAAAGACCCCCGGATTAACCGGCTCGGCACGTGGAGGTTTAATCAGCACTCCGGCCAGAATCATCGCCAGCAAAGTAGGAATCGCCCACAGCCATCTCAAGTGATTCGCCTTGGGCGGCTTCGCTACCGGCGCCTCAATCACGAACTCCTGATAGCTCGCTGCGGCTCGCAACCCGCCTCCAGCTTCGCGCACAAAAAAGCCCGCGCGCACCGAGCCCTCGGCCGTCGGCAAAAGCACCAGCATTACCTGCCACGGTTCGCCAAAGTAGCCGTCAAAAATCTCGATATCGGACGCGCCCAGCGATATGTCACCGCGCATATGAGACAGGAACCAGCCCACCGGCTGAAGCGACTTTAGATCAGGATCCTGCTTGGCCCCGAGCAGCAGGCGCACCAGCTCCCGCCGATCATCGGCCGAAAGACACAACCCCGGTCCTTCAGCATGCTCGCAAGCGATCGGCCTCCAGGTCAGAATACGTATGGAATTGTCCTGATGCGCGCCGAACAGGACGCCGCCAACGTCCAGGCCTCCGCCAGAGAATTGCCGCAGACTCTCGCAGGCCGCCGCACGAATCTCCTCCATTACATCCAGGCTGTATTCGATAGACAAAGCGATCTGTGGCGCAGTCCACCGCCCGAACCGAGTCTCAATCACGGGACGTGGCGCACGCACTCCTGCGTGCCGCGTCGGCACTCATGCCGACGCCCAGTTCGAAGTTCCAGGCCATCGTCCTTCGCCATTCCGGACGAATGATCGACGTGGACGTATTATCCTCGCTGTCCGGCTCGTCCGGAACTTCATGCAGATGGTAGTAGTAAGTGATGCCTCCCATCGCGATCGCCACCACAATCATTCCGATAAACCAAACCGCGGTGTGCTGATTCCATGCCTTCTGGTGCTCCACAATAGCAGCCGTGAAGCGGACCGAACACCAGGCCAGCGACAGCGAACAGCCCAGCTTGATGTACCACGGCAACAGGTCCATGTGCCCTTGCCCGCCCACTTCGCTCCAAACCGTGAAAATCGTTATCAGAGCAAGAAGAAATTCGAGCGCGTACGCCATGCGCAGCCAGGACGGGCCCTCCCAGACTGGCGCCGGTGCGGTCTCCTCCGGCACGGCATTGGATGCAGGTTCCGGAAGAGCTTCCTCTGTTCGTGGTTCTTCGAGTCGCTCGTTCACTTACATACTCAACGTATCATGATATTGGGTAAATCTCGCGATGGATACCGTTACTTTAAAGCAGACCAACTTGGACGTCTCCCGAATCTGCTTCGGGACCATGACTTTCGGCGGCCAAACAGATTTGGAAGCCGCCCGCCGCATGATCGATCTGTGCGTCGAAGCGGGCATCAATTTTCTGGACACCGCAAACGTCTACAATAGCGGCGCTTCTGAAGAAATGCTGGGGCGCTTACTCGAAGGCCGCCGCAAGGATTTCATTCTGGCCAGCAAGGTCCGCAACAAAATGGGCGATGGCGTGGACATGGCGGGCCTTTCGCGCGTCGCCATCTTTCGCGCCATCGACGACAGCCTCCGGCGTCTCAAAACCGACTACCTGGATTTGTATTATCTCCACCTGCCGGACTACGCAGTGCCGATCGAAGAGTCCCTCGACACCATGAATGAGCTGGTGCAGCAGGGCAAAGTGCGTTACCTCGCCAGCTCCAACTACAGCGGATGGCAAACGGTGGAGATGCTCTGGATCGCCCAGCGCAAAGGAGAGCAGGCGCCCTACGTCGCGCAGCCCATGTACAACCTGATCGCGCGCGGCATCGAGCAGGAGTATCTGCCGATGTCGAAGCGCTTCGGCATCTCGAACGTCGTCTACAATCCGCTAGCTGGTGGTCTTCTGACCGGTAAACAGCGCCGCGACGCTCCGCTTCCAGGCACACGCTTCGACAGCAACCGAATGTATCTGGATCGCTACTGGCACCAGGCCGACTTCGACGCCGTGGATCAATTGCAGCGCATCGCGGCCGCCGCCGGCCGCTCGCTGGTGAGCCTGGCCCTCAATTGGATTTATCACCACACCCCGGTAGAATGCATCATCCTGGGAGCCTCCCGCGTGGATCACCTGGAACAAAATCTCAAAGTATTGTCCGATGGCCCACTCGATCCAGAAACCCTGCAAGGCTGCGACAAAGTGTGGGAAGCCCTGCGCGGCCCCACGCCAAAATACAACCGCTAGACGAATGTCCGACCAGCCTCCAGTCCCTAGCGCCCAGCCCCCAGCCCCGCGCCGTCTCGGCAATTACCAGATCCTCGACAAGCTCGGCGAGGGCGGCATGGGCGAAGTCTGGCGCGCGCGCGACGAGCGTTTACACCGCACCGTCGCCGTGAAAATCCTCCCAGCCGACGTTTCCAACGACCCGTCTCGCCGCGCACGCTTCGAACAGGAAGCACACGCGCTCGGAGCGCTGAACCATCCGAATATCGTCGCCATTTACGACGTCGGCGCCGACGACGGCCGCGCCTATCTCGTCTCGGAACTTGTGGAAGGTGAGTCGCTGCGGGCCCTGCTTGACCGCGGTCCCTTACCGGTGCGCAAAGCCATCGATCTTGCCGGCCAAATTGCGGATGGCATGGCTGCCGCGCACGCACTCGGCATCGTGCACCGCGATTTGAAGCCCGAAAATGTCATGGTCACGCGCTCGGGCCAGGTGAAGATCCTCGATTTCGGCCTCGCCAAACAAGCTCCAACTTCTTCTGGCGAAAACACCGCCACCATGGCGCTCTCCCAGCCTGGCACGGTGCTGGGAACGGCCGGATACATGTCACCCGAACAGGTGCGCGCGGAACCAGTCGACGCACGCTCCGACATTTTCAGTTTCGGCGCCGTGCTTTACGAAATGGTCACCGGACGCCGCGCGTTCCAGGCTTCCACCAGCGTCGAAACCATGCACGCAGTTCTGAACGCGGAGCCTCCGGAGTTCGACGGCGAGCTGGGGAAACTGCCGCCCGCGCTCGCCACCATCGTCCGCCGTTGCCTCGAGAAACGACCCGAGCAGCGCTTTCAATCGGCCGCCGATCTGGCGTTCGCCCTACGATCCATCACGGGCGCCAGCATCACCGGTGTCCAGACCGCGATAACCGCCGCACGGCCAGCGCGAAAACAGTGGCTCTGGCCCGTCGCTGCGCTCCTCGCAGCCGCAGTGCTGTTCGCCGCCGGATTCTTCCTGCGCGACCGCACTCTGCATCACGCTCCACCGGAATTCCAGAAAATCACTTTCCGCAAAGGCTTAGTAGCGCGGGCCCGATTCACACCCGACGGCAACATTGTCTACGAAGCCAGTTGGGATCATGGACCCCACCGGATTTATCTCGCCGTTCCCGGCAGTCCGGAATCGCGCGACCTGGGAATCAACGGCGACTTTGGCTCCGTTTCCTCCAAGCAGCAATTGACGCTCTTCGCAGAACCGTACGGCGAGTATAACAGCGCCCGATTGTCTGTCGTTTCCATTTCCGGCGGCCAGACCCGGCCGTTGCTCGATAACGTGATGGCCGCCGACTGGTCGCCGGATGGCGAATCTCTCGCCGTCCTTCGCCGTGTCAACGGTCACAATCGCTTGGAATATCCCATCGGAAATGTGCTGGTCGAAGACATTCCCTGGTCCTTGTGGGTGCTCCGAGTATCGCCGGACGGCAATCGCGTGGCCTTCGTGAATCGCTCAAATGGCACCGCTATCGGCCTGAATGTCGTCGGGCGTACCGGCCCACCGCACTACCTAGGCGAAGTCTCCGGCCAGAACGCAACCGGCGAAGATACCGATTTGGTCTGGTCTCCGAAAGGTAATGAAATCTGGTTCCGCTCTTTCAACATCGGTGAAAACGGAATCGTGTACGCCGTCGACATGAAAGGGCATCGTCGCGTCGCCTTGACCCTTCCCGAGCGAGTGAGGTTCTTTGATATTTCGCGCAAAGGTGACGCGCTCATGAGCACTGGATTTTCCGAGTTCGGCATTCTGGGAACCGCGCCCGGAGACAAAGAAGAGCGCGATCTATCCTGCTTGGACTCAGGCTCCGTAGCAGGCATCTCCGATGATGGCCAAATGATCATCGCCAACGTGACCGGTGAAACAGGAAATTCCAAAGGCAGCCTCTATCTCCGAAAAACCGACGGTTCTCCGCCGATTCGCATCGGCGATGGCCACGCTTATAAGTTGTCACCGGATGGCAAATGGATTTCCGGGAACGTTCTCACCGAGGACGGATCGCGCCGATTCCTGATGCTTCCCACCGGACCGGGCGAGCCAGTGGAAATCAAACCCCCGGGCGTGTTCCCGGCCAATGTCTACGGTTGGTTCAGCCAGGACCGGTACATGGTCATCGGTTATTACTCCGGCAAAAAATATCAGTGCTTCGAGTTCGATAACCAAAAAGGCACCTTGCGGCCAGTCTGTCCAGAAGGAATTCCGGATGCCACCATCTTCTTCCTCTCTCCGGATCACAAGCTGTTCCTGAGCCCCGGACCGGGGCAAGGCTGGACCATCTATCCGGTGGATGGCGGTCCGCCGCAACCACTGCGTGGGATCAGCTCCGACGAAACCGTCGTCGGTTGGCGATCTGATAGCCGCTCTCTGTATATCCGTCCAGATCGGGAAAATAGCGACAAAATTGCAGTTTCAGTGCTCGACCTCGCAACCGGCCAGAAAACCCTGTGGAAGGAAATCCATCCCACGCAGCCGGTGCTCGAGATCCACCATCTGTTCATCACCCCCGATGGCCGCGCCTACGCCTACAACTTCGTTCTGATCCAATCGGATCTGTACGTAGCCAAAGGGCTGCAATAACTGGATGCTAAAGAACGCAACATTCGTCGTGGCTGCAATCGCGGCCGCGAAGCTCCTGGTCCATCTTTTTGCCGGCCGGCACTATGGCTATTTCGTCGACGAGCTTTATTACATCGCCTGCAGTCATCACCTGGATTGGGGCTATGTCGATCAGGCGCCGCTGATTGCGTTGATCGCCAGAATTTCCGGCGCGCTATTCGGCGAGTCACTCCCAGCGATACGATTGTTCCCCGCCCTGGCCGGTGCGGCGCTGGTTTTCTTGACAGGTTTGGTAGCACGCGAACTCGGCGCCCAGCTCTTCGGTCAGGCGCTGGCTGCGCTCGCGGTCCTGCTTGCGCCCGGATTTCTCGCGACCGACAACTTTCTTTCGATGAACGCATTCGAGCCGGTGTTCTGGACCGGCTGCGCCTACATTCTCATCCGAATCATCAAAACCGGTAACCCGAAATTGTGGTTGTGGGTCGGCATTCTGGCGGGACTCGGGCTGGAGAATAAACATTCCATGCTGATCTTCGGCGCCGGCCTCATGCTCGGGCTGATGCTCACGCCCGAACGCCGTTTCCTCCGATCGCCGTGGTTTTGGATCGCGGGCCTGCTTGCGTTTCTGCTGTTTCTCCCAAACCTCCTGTGGAATATCCAGCACCACTTTCCATTTCTCGAATTGCAAGCCAACATCCGGCGCAGCGGGCGCAATGTCGATCTGTCGCCAATCCAGTTCTTCGGGCAACAAATTCTAACGATGCTTCCACTCAGCGTTCCAATCTGGCTGGCCGGTCTCTGGCATTATCTGTTTACGAAAGAGGGAAAGCCGTTCCGTGCGCTTGGTTGGGCATGGCTCTTCACCACCGTTGTGATTCTGGCCCTCAACCCGCGCGTATATTATCTCTGGCCAGCCTTCCCAATCCTTTTGGCGGCAGGATCCGTCCGGTGGGAATTATGGTTGGCGCGTCCGCATTTCGAATGGGTCAAGTTCGCTTATCCCGTGCTGATGCTTGCGATGGGAGTTGCGCTGGCGCCTTTGGCAATCCCGGTGTTGCCTGTTGAAGCTTACGTGCGCTACACGAAGACGCTCCATCTCGAGCAACCCCGAGTGGAAACGCACAAACTCGGTCCGCTACCGCAGATTTTTGCGGACCAGTTCGGCTGGGAAGAAATGGTGCAAGTGGTAGCCCGCGCGTTCAACAATCTGCCACCCGACGTGCGAGCCAGGACTGCAATCTTCGGACAGAATTACGGACAAGCCGGCGCCATCGATTTGTTTGGCGAAAAGTACGGCTTGCCGAAAGCCATCAGCGGCCATCAGAACTATTTTCTTTGGGGACCACGCGATTACACCGGAGAAAGTGTCATCGTGATGGATGATCGAAAAGATAGGCTCGAGGCGAACTTCACATCAGTGGAAAAGGTGGGAGAAGTGTTTCACCCATACTCCATGCCGTATGAACACTTCGACGTGTTCTACTGCCGCGGGCTGAAACAACCGCTCAAGGAATTCTGGCCAAAAGTGAAGAACTGGGACTGATCTATTTCTTCTCTTCCTTGTCAGTGGTGTTTCCGTTCAACGCGTCTTTGAACTCGCGAATGCCTTGGGCCAGGCCCTTCCCCAGCTCGGGCAGCTTCTTGGGACCAAACACAAACAGGCCAACCACCAGGATCACCAGCAGGTGCATGGGCTGAAACAAACCTTCCATTGATGCCTCCTCGTACTAATAATAGAACACCCTCAGTATACAGCAGGTGCGCTGCCAAGTGCTCAACTTCCTGAAATCAAAGACGAAGAAAGCAGACGCCGATTGCGGCCGCGTGCCGGTTGGGTGATTTGACTCGTTTCGTCGTTTTGGTCGATCCCGGGCCTGTTACGAGAACTGAATGAGCGAACGCGAGCGTGCTAGACTCGAAAGAGAAATGAAGTTCGTGAGACGTTTTCTACCAGTAATACTTTGTGCCGGATGGCTTGTAAGTTTCGCCCAGGATGGCCAGCAGAAAATCAACGCTGCGGATCTCGATCTGGCCACGAGAGTCCGGCAATCCATCATCGCGGATAAGTCGCTCTCCACTGAAGCGCACAATCTGAAAGTGATTAGCCGGAATGGTGTTGTGACTCTGAAAGGCCCAGTGCATTCGGAAGACGAAAAAAGAGCGGTTATGTCGAAGGCCATCGAAGTCGTTGGCACCAGAACAAGAGTCAGCAACCAGATGTCCGTCAGGCCGTAGTTGGTCTGCTAGACTCTAACCGAGTGTGGGAACGGTCGCAAGCCATTCGCATCCCCGGCACTATCTTCCTCAGCGCCTTTTTGCTATTCCAGGTGCAGCCCATGATGGGCCGCTACGTCCTGCCGTGGTTCGGAGGTGGACCCGCGGTTTGGACCAATTGCCTTCTGTTCTTTCAAGCCCTGCTACTGGGGGGATACGCATATGCGCATTGGCTGGGGGCGCGCCCGAGCCTGCGAATCCAAGCATCCGTGCATATCGCGCTGCTGGCAGCATCCCTTCTGTTTCTTCCGATTCTTCCTCGCGCAGATGTATGGAAGCCGGCATCGTCTACTGATCCTTCCGGCCACATCCTGTTGCTGCTGACCGCGACGGTCGGTGCGCCGTATTTGCTTCTATCATCCACCGGGCCTCTGCTGCAACGTTGGTTCGCGCTGAGTGAACCGCGGAAATCGCCGTGGCGATTATACGCTCTGTCCAACTTCGGGTCGTTTCTCGCCCTCTTCAGTTACCCTTTCGTGCTGGAGCCGTATCTGCGCTTGCACACGCAGGCCTGGATCTGGTCGGCTCTTTATGCAGCCTTCGCGGCATTATGCGGATGGACAGCATGGAGCCTACGAAACACAACCCTCGCTGCGCCGGCGCCCGCTCCAGACTCCGAACCGGAGCCGCGTCCAACATTGTGGATCGTGCTGTTTTGGCTGGGACTCGCGATGTGCGGCTCCACGCTGCTTCTGGCTACAACGAATCAGATTTCGCAGGAAATCGCCGTGGTTCCATTTCTGTGGGTTGCGCCGCTCTCGATTTATCTGCTCACGTTCATTCTCGCCTTCGAACATCCGCGCTGGTACCGGCGCGCGTTGTTCGCCGTTGCAGCCGGCGTTTTTGGTCCGGCAGCCTGTGCGGTCCAGGTTGCTGCCGTCGGGCTGAATGCCAGAGTACAACTCGGCATTTATCTACTCGCGCTGTTCATCGTGTGCATGGTCTGCCACGGAGAACTGGCGCGCTCGCGTCCCTCACCGCGCTACCTGACGGCCTTCTATCTTGCCATCGCGACCGGAGGCGCACTCGGCGGCGTATTCGTCGCCCTGATCGCTCCGAACGTCTTCACTGAGTTCAATGAGTATCCCATCGGTCTTGCGGCCGCGTGCCTGTTGGGATTTGTTGGATGGCTACGAACCGGCGCGCTGAAACAATGGACCAGCCACAATTTCGCGGTGCGCGTTCCACTGATGGCGCTGCTGATCGGAGGACTCACATCAGTGGTGGCCATGGTCACCAACAACGCCGCGGATATCGCCAGCTCCCGGAATTTCTACGGCATTCTGCGCGTGAGGGAAACCATCGATAGCAACGGCGCGCTAAGGCAGCTTACGCATGGGACCATCCGTCACGGCTTCCAGTATCTGCGCGGCGAAAAAACCGCGTGGCCCACGACATATTATGGTCCGCACAGCGGCGCCGGAATTGTACTGAGTGCTCTGGAAAAACCCGGACGTCGCGTCGCCGTGATTGGCTTGGGCACAGGCACGATGGCCGCCTGGGGACGGCCTGGCGATACCTTCCGCTTCTATGAGATCAACCCGGCGGTGGAAGGGATCGCCAATACCTGGTTTACTTTCTTGAAGAATTCGAAAGCGCGAACGGAGGTTGTGCTCGGAGACGCCCGCGTCCAAATGGAGCGCGAGCTCGCGGCCGGCCAATCGCACGACTTCGATGTGATCGCAGTGGATGCATTTTCGAGCGATGCCATTCCGCTGCATTTGCTGACGGCCGAATGCGGCGACATTTACCGCGAGCGTCTGGTACCCGGAGGGTTGCTGCTGCTTCATATCTCAAATCGCCTGCTCAATCTGGAACCGGTGGGGCGCGGCCTGGCACGGCACCTGGGCTGGAAGGCCGTCACGTTTGAATCCGGGGACGAGATCGACACCGGAGAAAGCGCCGCAACCTGGGTGCTTGTAACCAATAATTCCGAATTCCTGCTGCAGCCCGGCATGGCGCAAGAGGTATCGTGGACCGGAAAAAACCGGGCGCCGATTACCTGGACCGACGATTTCGCCAGTTTATGGCACGTGCTGAAATTCTAGGAGGGACGGCTCCGGCGTTCGCAAATCAGCGCGCGAGAACGGGCAGCGTAGGCTAAGGACGCGTCGGGAATGCCGGCGAGCTGATCGAAGAGCTGTTTTGCTTCTCCGAATTTTCCGGCATTGAACAAGCTGACCGCGCGGGAAAAGACATTCAGATCGCGGGAGCGTTGGTTGGCATCCGCGCTATCCGATTTGTTGGCGCCGCCGGGTGTTTTCTTCATCAGGACGTTTGCGAGAGCGTATCAGAATAGCCGGGTTGAACGCAACTGGTCATTTCCCGCTTCCCTGTAGGGCAAGCCTCCGGCTTGCCGACGACGCAAGCCGGAGGCTTACGCTACTTGAGCGTCAGCGTGCCCTCGTAATACACCAGCCGTTTGCGCTCATCGTGAATGGCACGGGCATTCTCGATCACCCGGATGACCCGGCCGTCTTTTCGTTTCAGCAGGAGTTCGGCGTCAACCAGTTGACCCTCCCGCTCCAATTGCGCGGTGAGATGTTTGCGGTCGTCCGGATTCACATACAAGTCCGTGACGTCTTGCGCCCGCAATTCGTCCTCAGAGCCGTACCCGAGCATCTCGATCAGCGCCCGATTTGCGGCCAACAGCTCTCCATTGGAACTGGTTTGATAGACACCCTCCGAGACAGTTTGAAACAAGCTGCGGTACTTGGCCTCGGAGGCGCGCAAGGCTGCTTCGGTTCGCCTGCGAGCGGTGACGTCGGAAAAAGTTACCACTGCGCCGCACACCACGCCTTTGTCTCGAATCGGGTAGGAGGAGTATTCCACCGGAAAAGACGAGCCATCGGAACGGAAAAAGCTTTCGTCATCGACGCGGCATCCGATGCCTTCCCGAAAAGCGCGATAAATGGGACAGTCTCCCTCAGGGTAGGGCCGCCCGTCGGATTTTGTGTGGTGCATGAGAGCGTGCGTGCGGGCGTTCCGAAGATCCTCGCGCGAAAAACCGAGCATGGCGGCGGCGGACCCATTTACGAAGATGCACTTACCCTCCAGGTCGAGACCATAGATGCCCTCCCCGGTGGATTCGAGAAGCAACTCGAGCCTTTTGCGCGCT
This sequence comes from Bryobacterales bacterium, assembly GCA_003166875.1. Classification (GTDB taxonomy): domain Bacteria; phylum Acidobacteriota; class Terriglobia; order Bryobacterales; family Bryobacteraceae; genus Palsa-89. The sequence continues at coordinate 20,102 of PMUN01000171.1, forward strand.
TCGTCGGCTTCTTTACGTTGCTCGCAGTAGGCTACTGCGCCAACCTTTTTTTGGTTGGTATCGAACAATGGCTCGGCGGTAACCAGTACGCCGGTTGCCGTATCAATTTCCTGAAGCGGTCCCTCGCGAAGTGCGCGGAACAGCGGGTGGTGATTTGGAAGCTTCGCTTCGCCGAACAGGGCGCGGGCGGCTGCATTCGAAACGACAATTGTCCCTTCGGCGTCACAGGCCACGATGGCGGCGCCGGCGCGTTCCAAAACGGCTGCTAGAAAGTCCAACCCATGCCTCAGTCTTTCCTAAAGATTCTAGCGCGGATGTCAACGTGCTAGTACTTTGGCGGGCCGGGTTCTGGTACGAAAGTCCCTAATTTCCTATTCTCCTAATCGCGGATTGCGCTCAGCATGGAGCGGTGTCATCGGCGCCAGCCCCGCAGTTTGAACCGATCCAACCCATAGGAGACGCTCAAGCTATTGCTGCTCCCGAGCTTGCAGTCCGGGAGGCTGACGCGGGGAGTGTTGCCCCGGCCATCGCACCCACCCAGCCACTTGAATATATTGAAGTGATCCATCTCACAAGGAGGTGGGTTCAATACGGGATCTTAGGTTTTGCTGTGCTCTGCATCGTGATTGGGGCTGTGGAAGCGCTGTTTGGCCGATAAAATGTAAGTCAACTTACTAAGTGAGCCACGGTCAGGGATTAATCTTATTGCAACTCAGTACTAGAAGAGCGACAATAACGGGTGGAACTAGCTCACTCCTCCGAGGGCTATCCAGTGCCCGCTTCATCCTTCTCAGGTTGAGGCGGGCATTTCGTTTGCAGGCCAAACCTAGTTCGCAGGCGAAAGCGCCTGCGCCACGAACCCACTCCCTCACGGTCGGGGCTCAGTAACATGCTCTAGAGGTGGCAGTGGGTTTGGCCGCGTTTTTCGAGATACTGCTGGTGGTAATCTTCAGCTTGCCAGAATTCGGGCGCCGGTTGAATCTCGGTAACAATCGGCCGTTTGAATCGGCCTGATTTGGCTAGCGCGTCTTTCGAGGCCTTGGCGGCGGCTTCCTGTTCCGGCGTGTGATAGAAGGTAGCCGAACGGTACTGCGTTCCTACATCGGGTCCCTGCCGGTTGAGGGTGGTGGGATCGTGATTTTCCCAGAACACGCGCAGCAGGTCGTCGTAAGACACTTGCGACGGATCGTATTCCACCTGGACTGCTTCGGCGTGTCCAGTACGGCCAGTGCACACATCGTGGTAAGTGGGATCGCGGAGAGTTCCGCCTATGTAGCCGACTGTGGTGGAAGTGACACCCTTCAATTGCCGGAAGGCGGCTTCTACGCCCCAGAAACAACCGGCGGCGAATGTTGCTTTAGCCATGATCTTAGTTTAACTGGTCCCCTTGCTGGCGCGCGGTGGTCAGCTGCCGCCGGCGGTGGGGCGGAAGTGCAGGTCTACGGAATAGCCGGCGAAATCGAAGTGGACGATGTAGAGCACTTCAATCCGGACTGAATTTTCGGGACGGGTGACCTGCACATCGCCGTTGTGAACCGGAAGGCCCAACGCGCTGCCTCTTGAGACCACTTTGTCGCGGATCACTTCCGATGGCTGGGTAGAAGTGGCGGGATCATCTACTAATCCGTTGACGTAGCGCTGCAATTTCCAATTTTGGATGTACGGCGGCATCAGCATTGCGCCGATTGCCGCAAGTATCACGAGGACCGCTACGCCCGCGATCTTGCGCAGGATCACTTCTTGCCAGCCTCGATTGACTCAAGCTCTGTCCATATATCTTCGTGAGGCTCCCAATCTGAACTTGCGCCGCCCGTGAGCTGCACCTCCGGCACTATTAATGTTCCGTGGCCATAGATGCAAATGTATTCAGTGCGAGGCTGGCCGATGAGCAGCATGTTCGGCCAGGAGCCGGCGGTGACGGGCATGCGCAGGCGGCGCAGACAGGTGCGGCAGCGGTAGCGCTGGTCCCAAATCACCAGATAGATAAGGCCCACGCAGAACGAAAAGAAGACCATCATGGCAATGGTGTAGCCGAGATCGTGCGTGAACGGAGAGAGCTCGTATGCCTCGAATTTGGAGTTCCCCTTGAAATGGATGCTGTTCGGAAAACACAGCGCGATCGCAAACCATGCGGCCCAGATCAACAATCCGGCGCCCGCCAGCTTGGCCAGCAAAAAGCCCCAATACCTCATGAGCAATTGGACTCCTCTTTTAGCTTATCGGTTCCCGGCCTCGGACGGATAAAGGGGCCATCAGCTTCTGAGCAGGCTGCGCGCCAGGAACACGACATTCGCGGGGCGCTCTGCAAGCCGCCTCATAAAATATGGATACCAGGCATCGCCATAAGGCACATAAAGACGCAGACGATGTCCACCTTGCACCAAGCGCTTCTGCAAATCGCGGCTGATGCCGTACAGCATCTGAAATTCAAAACGATCGGGCGCGATGTTTCGTTCCTTCGCGTATTGGAGTGCCTGATCGATAATTTTTGGGTCGTGGCTGGCGATGGCCGGGTAGGTTCCGTGGTCCAAGAGGCGTGTCATCAAGAGCACGTAATTCTTGTCGACGTCATTTTTGTCAGGGAAGGCCATATCGGAAGGTTCTTTATAGGCTCCCTTGCACAAGCGCACCGGGATCTGCTGCTTGGAAAGGTTCTCAATGTCGCTTTCAGATCGGTAAAGATACGCCTGGATGACAGCGCGCACGCAACCGTAGCCTTCGTGGAGACGGTACACGAGCGCGAGCGTTCGATCCACATGAGCGCTGGATTCCATGTCGATTTCAACAACGCTGCCGATGGATTTGGCGCGTATCACCAGCCGCTCGACATTGGCGCGGCAGGCGTCCTCTGAAAAATCGAGTCCAAGCTGGGTGAGCTTGACTGATATGGTGGCAGTGAGTTTTCGCGCGGCGATTTGATCGAGCGCGGCGAGGTATGCGTCGCGCGAACCCTCGGCTTCGGCGAGTGAGGTGACGCTTTCGCCGAGATGGTCGAGCGTGGCGAGCATTCCTTGGCTATCCAGGTTCTGGCACACGGCCAGTTCCTGATCCAATGTATTTCCGGCGATGAAGCGTGAGGTGAGGCGTTCGGCCGCCGGAGAGGTCTCCATCCAGTGGCGAAGCCCGCGACGCTGAGAGAGGAACAACAGCACGCTGCGGAGCACTAGAGATAAGGATAGCGTAGGGCGAGCCTCCGGCTTGCTGCCTAACGCAAGCCGGAGGCTTACGCTACGGGGGACACCTGCTGGTTGTGCCAGGCTGGGCCTCTGAAAGGGATTTCGAAGCGGACGCATGCGATTTGGCGGGCCTCGTTCTGACGCATCAAGCGTTCGGAGTGACGTTCGACTTGCTGTTTTGAAAAAACGAAGCCATGGTCGGATGGTTCTCAGGGAATGCCTATGTGTTTATGGAGTTCGAGGAGGGCGGCGAGCTGCGGGACTGGGGGTTGGGGGCTGGGGACTCGGGGCTGTCCCCTTGCTCACGCGCGGGGCTACAACGCAGGGCGCGGTCGAGGATGTCGGCTTCGAGGAGCGGGATGCGGTTGAGGCGCCAGGAGGTGTCGGCTAGTTCCTGGACTAGTTGGGTTTCGGTTGGAGTGGCTGGTTGGTATTCGTTTTCGAATTTGCGGCAGTGAGATTCGTAGGCGGCTTGGTCTTCGGAGGCTAGGACGGGGGTGCGGGCCGTGAGTCCGTGGCGGAGAGCGTTTTGCGACGAACGCTTTTTGCCGGCTTCGGTGCGAGAGCCGGTGGAGTGTTGGGAGTTGGCGCGATTGATGGCCGCGCGATCCGTGTAGTGGAGTTCGAAAGTTGGTGTTGCTGACATTTTTGTGACCTCGGTATTGGGATATCACGGGCGAATGGGGTGGGAGGTGGTCGTTTTTTGGAGGTTATTGATTGGGAAGGGGGGATGGGTTGGGAGGGGCTGTGATCGGCGGGATCGGTGGCTGTGGCGCTCTCTAGGCTTGGCGATGTTCTTCAAGAAACGCGCGGGTTTCGGGATCGTCCTTCCAGCCGCGCGCCAGCTCTTGCGCCGCCACCCGCCGCACGTTAAAGCTCTCATCCGAGCGAGCGCGGTCCTGCAGCAAGGGGAGGGTCTCGGGATCGTCTTTCCAGCCGCGCGCGAGCTCTTGCACTGCCGCCTGCCGGACCCACCAGTTCCCATCCGAGCGAGCGCGGCCCTTCAGCAAAGGTAGGGTTTCGGGATCGTACTTCCAGCAGCGCACCAGCTCCAGAACCGCCGTCTCCCGGACAGACTCGTTCTCGTC
>PMUN01000154.1 GCA_003166875.1 Bryobacterales bacterium
CGATCAACCTGCCGCGGAGCTGCTGGGCGAATCCAGCGTAATCCAGTTACCCGCCGGTAATCAGGGGGGGCACTACCAGATCCTGGCGATGCTGGGCCGGGGCGTCATGGGCGGGGTGTACGAGCCAAGGACACTAAGCTTGGCCGTGAGGTCGCTATCAAGGTCTTGCCGGACTCTCTCGCGCAGGACCCCGACAGACTCGCCCGTTTCAATCGTGAAGCGAAGGTTCTGGCGTCGCTGAATCATCCGAACATCGGGCAAATCTACGGAGTAGAATCGCAAGCCTTGGTGATGGAATTGGTAGAGGGCGAAACACTCAGTTCCCTTATAAAACCAGGCCCGCTACCGATTGAAACGGCCCTCAACTACGCCAGGCAGATTGCAGAAGCGCTGGAAGCGGCTCATGAAAAGGGGATCATCCATCGCGATTTGAAGCCGGCCAATATTATGGTCACGCCGGCGGGACTAGTCAAGGTGCTCGACTTCGGTTTGGCGAAGGAGGTCGAGGCGGCGTCCGCCGCAAACGATCCCTCCGATGCACCAACGGCGACGCTATCGCTGACGCATGGCGGCATCATCCTCGGCTCGGTCGCGTACATGAGCCCGGAGCAAGCCAGCGGAAAGAGAGTAGATAAACGCACGGACATCTGGGCGTTCGGCGCGGTGCTGTACGAGACGTTGGTGGGACGCCGTGCGTTCTCAGGCGAATCGGTCACTGAAATTTTGGCAGCGGTGCTGCGAGCGGAGCCGGACTGGAGTGCGTTGCCGGCGGCAACGCCGCCGAGGATTCGCAGGCTGCTATGGCGGTGCCTGGAACGCGATCGCAGGCAAAGACTGCAAGCCAGCGGGGAAGCACGCATCGCCATCGACGCGCCCGAGCAGGAGGTGCGGCCGTTGCCAGCAGCAGCTCGATTGTGGCCCTGGGCTGCTGCGGTGCTTGCTGTGGCGCTCGCGGTCACCGCTGCCATCGGTTGGTGGCGCGCCAGCCGAGCTGCGCCTTCAAATCCGCTGATGCGTCTCAACGTCGAGATGGGGCCGGATATTAAGCTGGAGAGAACCGAATCGGGAAGCTTCCTGGCGCTCTCGCCGGACGGAACGCTGCTGGCTGTGATTGTCCGCGGCGCGGACGGCAAGATCCGCCTGGCTACGCGCCGGCTGGATCAGAGGCAGTTTACACCTCTCACCGGCACAGAGGGTGCGGCCTCCCCCGTTTTTTCTCCGGACGGTCGATGGATCGCGTTCCACTCCGACCGTAAGATCAAGAAAATATCCGCCACCGGTGGCGCCGCCGTGACACTATGTGACGCTCCCGGCAGGATCACAGCAAGCTGGGGCGACGATGGCAATATTATCGCGCCACTGGGTTTTGGGACAGGCCTCTCGCGTATTTCCTCCGCGGGCGGCGCGCCCGCGCCGGTGACCGAGCTAAACCACGAAAAGAGTGAACGGAGCCACGCTTGGCCGCAGATCCTACCGGGAAGCCGGGCGGTTCTTTTCACCACCCAGCACATAGGGCAGACCTTTGACGACGCGGATATCGATGTTATTGCATTGAAGACTGGAGAGCGGAAAACCCTTCACCACGGCGGCTTCTTCGCCCGCTACCTTCCCAGCGGGCACTTGGTTTGGCTCCATCAGAGCGTGCTATATGCGGCGCCGTTTGATCTTGACCGGTTAGCACTGACCGGAGAGCCCCAGCCTGTAGTCGAAGACATCCACAACGGGCAGGGCACGGGAGGGGATTTCGGCTTTTCCCAGACCGGCACCTTCGTCTACGCTAGTTCGGCGGGTGAACTGCAGCAGGCGATCTTCTGGCTGGATAGCACCGGTAAGACGCGGCCGCTGCACCCGGCTCCGGGACTTTATGCTTCTCCACGCTTTTCCCCCGACGGCAAGCGCCTGGCGTTTACCGCCAGCGACGGCCCGAGCCATGAGGACCTTTGGGTGCGGGACTTGGAGCGCGGCATTGCATCGCGCCTCACGCTTCTACTAGGCCAAAACCAGAGCCCGGTGTGGACACCTGACGGAATGAACCTGGTATTTTGGTCCTCGAATCCCGCAGCGCCGGGCATCTATTCGATCCGCGCGGACGGCTCGGGCGTGGCGCAACGGCTGACGGATGGAAAGGTTCAGCAGTCGCCACACTCTATCTCTCCGGACGGCAAACGGCTGGCAATGATCCAGCTAAGCACGGCTGGCGGAATAGAGATCTGGACGGCGACTATCGACGGCGAGGCGGGCCATCCCCGGCTGGGAAAGCCCGAGCCATTCCTGCAGACGCCATTTTCAACGATCTCACCGGCATTCTCGCCCGATGGCCGCTGGCTGGCATACTACTCGCACGATCCTGCAAAAGAAGGGGTGTGGGTGGTGCCTTTCCCAGGCCCGGGCGGGGGGTGGCTGATTTCGAGCCGCGGCGACGCCCCCATCTGGTCGCGCAATGGGCTTGAGCTGTTCTTCATCGAGTCCTCCCGCACCATTATGGTTACCGGCTACACGGCCAGGGGCGAAGCCTTTGTGTTCGGCGAGCCCCAGGTGTGGTCCCCGCACCCCGTCAAGAGTTTCGCCTACGACCTGGCGCCGGATGGCAAGCGCGCCGCCGTGGTTTTGAATGCGGATGGGAGGGTGGACCCGCCGCCGATCACGCATTTGACGTTCCTCGTGAACTTCTTCGATGAGTTGCGGCGGCGAGTGCCTGCGGCCAAGTGATAAGATCACTCGCAGCGTGCCATTTGGCTCGACATAACAGCATCAGGCTTGAAGAGTCGGCTTCTCGTCCGGTGGGAGCGTCTGGCTGATTCCTTCCGGCTCATTCGGACTGAAGCGCTTTTATCATTCTTAATAGGCTGCGGGAGGCGGAAGACGAATCCAGCACCAGGGCAGCGCCGCTAGGATTGCGAGAGCGGCCGACACCATCAAAGCCGCTTCCCAACCGATGGATGCCGCCAGCACGGGCGTGAGCGCGGGAGATATGAGACCGCCGATGTTGCTGCCCATATTCATCACTCCACTGCCAGTACCGCTTCGTGCTCCCGCTACAGCGGTCATGGTCGCCCAGAACGGCCCCTCGACGCTGAGAACCAGCGCCGTAGCGAACGCCAGGCAAACCGCCGCCAGATACGCGTGCTGCGTGTGGGCGCCGACGGCGATGAACACGCCCGAGCCTGCGAGGCCAGCGATCGGAATCGCGCGCCGGTCGCAGGGAGTACGGTCGAACAACCAACCGCCTAGCGGAATCGAGACGATGGAGAGCAGCCACGGCAAGCTGCCGAACAGTGCACCGCGCAACAGGTCGAAATGACGCACTTCCACCAAGTACAGATAAAACCAGAAGACGAAGATATAGCCGACGTAGCCTTGCAGTGAGTAGCTCAGCGTGAGCAGAACGAAACTGCGGGACCGTAGCGGTTCGGACGGTGTGGCGGCACACTCGCAACTGCTGGCAGCCTCGGCCGGCAGCACCGCCCGTTGACGGATCAACATCCACGCACATCCCACGGCGAACGCGGGCAGGGAGGAAATCATCAACGCCGCGCGCCATCCCCAGCGCACCATCAGAAACGAAATGAGCGGCGGCGCAATCGCCGAGCCAAGCCCGATGGCAGCGACCACCAGGCCGTTGGCACGGCCGCGTTTGTCCACTGGCAGTGCGCGGGAAATGGCCTGTGCCGCTGCGGGGAAGGTCGGCGCCTCCGCCACACCCAGGGCGCAACGTGCGCCCAGCAGTGCGACAACGCTCGCCCCTGCGCCTACCAGCCAACCCGTCGCCGCCACCCACGCCAGCGCCGCCCAACCCAGCACGCGCGGCGCGCCGAAACGGTCCGCCAGCATTCCACCAGGAATCTGGCACGCCGCGTAGCCTATCAAAAATGCGCTGAATACCTGTCCCATCTTCTGTTGTGAGAGTCCCAGCTCGCGCATCATCATTACCCCTGCCACCGAGACGTTCACGCGACAGAGGTAACTCGCGGTGGCGGTGGTGGAAAGCAGCGCCACCAGCCGCCACGGTCGCATCACGGTTGCACCAGGCGCTTGTGCATCAGAATCTCCGAGGCGTCGGCTATAACGTAATCCGGGAACTCTCCGACTCTCGTATAACCGCGGCGCTTGTACAATTTCCGTGCCCGCGTGTTGAACGACGAGACGCACAGAAACATGTGGCGCGCCTTCGGAAACCACCGCTCAGCGGCATCGAGCAGTTCCGAGCCGACTCCCTGCCCGCGCACGGCGGCGATGACGGCGATTGAGGCGATGTACGGGGAACCGGCTACGCCGGTCGGGTGCAGCAGTAGGAAGCCGCAACGCGCGCCGACGCGGCGTGCCATAAGGACCACAAACTGGGGGTCACGACAATAGGCCAGACAGGTGGCGGAATCGCGGCCTAAGGTGAGCCAAGGCTCACTGGATGCCATGAGCTTCGCGGACCACTCCCGGTCTGCATCGCTGCCAAGGTCAATATCTATGTCAGTCATCACACGCAGAATTGAGCTTAGTTTAGCCGATCACAGAACGGACAAGGAATGTATGACGGGCGTCCGGAGGTTATCCATACGGATTACGACGGCCCGTTGATCTGGCTGACTATCGCTGTCCACATCGGTGATATGCCGACCAGTGAGAACATTCGGCCACAATCCGCAAGGTGCGTTTTTCGTTCCCAATCGACTCCTAGAAAGGCCCGTTGTGCTCGCCATACGAAAGAGGTTCATTTTAGACCGGCCACAGGCCGGCCAGGTGTGAGAAGCGACTGCCGCCCTGATAGGTCGGCTTCCGTTATGTCCTTCGCACGAGTCGGCGAAAAATTATAAAATCACTAAGCGCGGCTATTGCCCGATCGGGATGGTCACGGCGGCAGGGCTCTGTACGCCGCCCTGCGTCAAAATCAGCGGAGCCGCCGATGACGGCGTAATCCCGGATGGTACCGTGACGTTCACCTGGTAGAGACCCGTGGAGTCGGGCGTCGGACCCGCAAAAGACACTGGAACGTTCACGCCTCCGATGGTAACGGTGACTGTGTCGTCCGTTGGGCCAGCGGTTGCACTGGCGCTGGTGCTCCCGCCACGGCACGCGGGTTCATCGCTCCGAGGCCGGTGCCGTAAATCACCAATGTGTCGCCGGCTGTGGCAGCATTGCCATTGCCCGCGTGAACTTGCGTTCCGTCCGGATGACTAATCACCACAATTCCGGTTCCCGCACCGTTTTGCGAGATCGTAAATATGCCCGGTTCGTCGGCTGCCAAACTCACCGGCTGAGGCGCCGAAATCGCGTTGCCGTGCGTGACTACCAGCGGCAAGGTGGTGTTCACGGGCAGATCGAAGGGCATGATAGCGTTGATTTGCCCCGGCGTGACCACAATCAGTGGCAGCAACTCGCCGCCAATGGTTACAGAGGTTCCGCCCAATTGTCGGGGCAATGGAAAGGACGAAGAACCGTAGATTTGACCCGCCTCTGTCAGATTGGTGCCGAAAATGGCGACGATCATCCCCGGCGAGACGGGCAACCTCAACGGACCGATTTCTGATATACTTGGCGCCACTGTGGCCGGTCTTCCTTGCATCGATGGATCACTGCAATCCCTTCATGAAGCCCAACCCCGCGGCTGGGCAATGGCTAGCCTACGTGCTGGTCGAGCATTTCACACAACCTTATGATTGGAGCTAGATATGACCTTTCCCATCTGGAAACCCAGCCATACTCCTAGAGAGTTGGCTCGCATTTCGGCTATTGTTGCAGTCTTGATGTTCGGGACTTTCGACCTACTTGCCCAGGTGGACACCGGGGCTATTCTCGGTACCGTGAAGGACTCGACGGGAGGGATCATCCTGGGCGCCAAGGTGACGGTGACCAACGACGAAACGGGAGTGGTGGTGAACGGCACGACCAACTCCGTCGGTGAATACACATTCGCTCCAATCAAGATCGGGACCTATTCCGTGACGGCGGAATTCAAGGGTTTCCAACGCGTGGCGCATACGCACGTCACCGTACAGGTGCAGCAGCACGTTGTCGTGGACTTCGATCTTCCGCCGGGCCAGACGACAGAGACGGTGACGGTTGCCGGAGAAGCGGCCGCGCTCCAAACGCAAGACGCTTCGGTGGGCCAGGTAGTGGAGACACGGGCGATCAATGATCTTCCGCTCAACGGCCGCAACTTTACTTTCCTGGCCCAGTTGGCCGCCGGCGTTACGCAGGATCAGGAGGACACCCGCGGTCTAGGCGCATCGGGAAGTTTTTCCGCAAATGGCGAGAGGCCGGCGCAAAACAACTACCTCCTCGACGGAATCGACAACAACTCCAACCTCGTGGATTTTCTGAACGGAACCGCGTACGCCGTCCGTCCGCCGGTGGACGCGATCGAGGAATTCAAGATTCAGACCAACAATTACAGCGCCGAGTTCGGGCGGTCGGCGGGAGCCATCCTGAACGCCACGCTCAAATCCGGAACCAACCAGTTCCACGGGACCGCCTGGGAGTTCCTGCGGAACGATGCGCTGGATGCAGCTAATTTCTTTGAGAATTCGGGCGGCTTACAAAAGGGAGAATATCGACAGAATCAGTTCGGCGCGGTTGTTGGCGGTCCCATCAGGAAGGATAAAACATTCTTCTTCGCGGACTACGAAGGAACGCGCATCCGGCAGGCTGAGACGTTCGTCGAGACCGTTCCAACGCAGCTTGAGCGGAGCAGCGGGTTCACGAACCTGTCGCAGTTGCTCAACCAGGGCGGCACGACGACGGATGCGCTGGGGGTAAATTACGCCTTGGGCCAGGTCTTCGACCCTTCCACCACGCGTCCTGTTCCGAACGGCTTCGTGCGCAACCCATTTCCTGGCAACATCCTTCCCGCCAGCCGGCTTGACCCCAACGCCATCAAGCTGCTCGATCTTTACCCCGCACCAACCAACTCGCAGCTGTTCAATAACTTTGCCAGTAACCCGGTGAATCGTCAAAACGTGGATCAGTTTGACATCCGGGGAGATCAGAATTTCAGTGAAAAAGACAGTTTGTTTGCCCGCGTGAGCTATTCGGACAGCCCGGTGTTCTATCCCGGGCCGTTTCCGGGAATCGCGGACGGTGGCTCGTTCAGCGCCGGAAACCAAACCTCGAAGGCCGTGAACGCGGTGTTGAGCGAGACGCACTCTTTCTCGCCCACCCTCATCAACGAAGCCCGCGTGGGGCTAAACCGCCTGGACGCGACACGGCTCCAGCCGAACGCCAATACGATGGGTATTCCCGCGGAATTCGGCATTCAAGGCGTGCCGCAGGTTCCGGAGAACGGCGGGTTAGGCGCCATCAGCATCTCAGGTCTTACCCGCATCGGCAGCAACAATTATCTGCCTTCGGACGAAAAAAGCGCGACTCTGCAGTTCACCGACAACCTTACCAAACAGCTCGGAAGACATTCGCTCAAGGTCGGCTTCCAGTACCAGCAACTGCGATTTTCTATTCTGCAGCCGCCGCAGGGCCGAGGAGCGTTTACGTTCAACGGACTATACACGGACGTGGTTAATAACACCAACGGCAACACCGGAATAGCGCAGTTACTTCTAACCCCGATTCCCGCCACAGTGCCGGGAGCGGCCAATTATGTCGGCGGCTCGGACGGGGTCACAGCTTCGAACATCGCCAATACCGATCAGATACGTAACTATTACGGCTCGTATTTACAAGACGACTTCAAGGTTAGCTCCCACTTAACCGTTAACCTTGGCCTCCGCTGGGAGTACTTCGGCCAGCTAAGGGAACGCTTCGGAGCACAGTCGAATTTCCTTCCGTCCGGGACATCCGCTCCATCGGAGTTCCTAATACCCACAAACCGTTGTAACACCCCATTGTCGACGGATTTCTACGCCGCCGCCAAATTGGACAACATCGATATCGTATGCTCCAACGCTACCGGGTTGGGGCATTCCCAGTTGACTAATTTTTCTCCCCGCGTGGGATTCGCCTATCAGATCACTCCGAAACTGGTCGCGCGGGGGGGATATGGTATATTTTACGGCGGATTTGAGAACTCTGTAGTGGAAACTTATGTCGATTTCCCGTTCCAGTATAGCCTAGGGTATCCCAACCTTGTTCCCAACGCGCCGATTACCTATCCTAACGGCAAGATTGGAACGCTGGAGACCGGATTGTCCGCTATTCCGCTGTCACCGGCCTCTGTGGAACCGGCGGGTGTTTCGTTCACCGGCGAGGACTATCACACGAAAACGCCGTACACGCAAGGTTACAACTTCACTCTGCAGTACCAGATCGCGCGCAACGATACGCTGCAGGTTGGCTATGTTGGGAACGAGGTCCGGCATCTGGGCATCTACGTCAACCCGAATGAACCGCATGAAATACTGCCTCCTGGACTCAACTCGTACAATTACTCGCCTTATCCGGCTTTCCAAAATAATTTTACATACACCAGCTTCGCCGGAGACAGCTATTACAATGCGCTCCAGGTGAATTACGAACGCAGGTTCAGCAGCGGGCTGAGCATGCTGGCGAACTATACCTGGTCGAAATGCCGCACCGATGCAGTGGACGTCCTCAACAGCACCGCTATCTCGGGCCGGAGCACGGGGCTCCTGCCGGGAGTGGGTGTGCAGGGTGACTACGGGCTGTGTGATTTCGACATTACCAATGTCGTTCATTTTAGTGGGCTGTACGAACTTCCCGTTGGCCATGGGAAACAATTCCTCGGTAATAGCCCCCGGGTAGTGGATGCGATCCTGGGCGGCTGGAGCATGAACTGGATCTTGACCCTCCAGGGTGGTCAACCGGGCACCGTGGGGTGCGCGATCGCCACTGAGACCGGGTTTGGGTGCAACGCCTTCCTGGTTCCCGGCCAAAGCGTCACGTCGGGTCCGCACAATGTGAACCAATGGCTGAATCCGGCTGCGTTCACCAGTCCTCCGGTGGCGACCACGGTGGGACAGTCCAACTACAGTCCGATCGGCGGCGCTCCGTCGCAGTTCTACGGTCCGGGTTTTCATCGTCTCGACTTCTCTTTGTTCAAGAACTTCCGGATCACCGAAAGAATGCACATCGAGTTCCGTGCGGAATTCTTTAATCTGACGAATACGCCGAACTTCTCGCCGCCAGGTTTTGGTGGCAATGGAGTCTCAGCCGCGCCGGGCTCGCTCGACTACCTCTCTTCAAGCTTTGGCGTCATCAACTCGACGCGCGACGGTCAGAACGACCAGCGCGAGATCCAATTCGCGCTCAAGTTTTACTTTTGAGTAGGTGATCCTATCCTTTATAAAGGTTCACTGAAACACGTCGCGCGGCAGATCTCGTTGGGCAGACGGGAGTTTCTGCGCCTAGCCACCGGCGCCACCGCTGCTAAAACGCTCTTCTGCTTTTCACCGTTGCCGGCGCTAGCGGCGGCGCGCGGCAAAAAGGTCGTGGTGGTTACCTTCGGTGGCGGAGCACGGGATGAAGAGACGCTTATGCCGGACGGGCAGGAGAACATTCCGCACCTGCTGAATGAGCTGATGCCTCGCGCTACGTTCTTCGCCCAGGTGATTAACAAAGGCATTCTGGGTCATTACGTGGCGAACGCCAGCATCGCCACGGGTGTCTACGAGACGTTCAACAACTTCGCGTCGGTGCCACCCGACTACCCAACCGTGTTCGAATACTTCCGCAAGGATCTGAAGCGTCCCGCGAGCGATGCCTGGGTGGTGGCACCGAGCAATGGCTTCAACCTCATCGGCCAAAGTAAGAGCCGGTCCTATGGGCCTGCTTTCGGAGCGGGCGTGATTCTGCCCAAGCGGCTGCTGGCCGCGGCATTGAATGCCACCGGCCTATCCAAAATGGAGCATCTGCTCCACGACAATTACGAAACTCCGATGTACTCTCCGGAACTGGCCGAGAACGATGTCGAATTGCACCGGATGGCGGAGATTCTAAAACTGTCGGTGGACAATTTCACCGCGCACGCGCGGAACCTCGAAAGTCCCGACGAACTCTCCGTCTACATCGCCCGGCAACTGATGCGGCAGGTGGCGCCGAGCATTCTTTGGATAACGCTGCACGATATCGACATCGCGCATTCTGGAACATTTTCGCTGTATGTGGACGCCATTCAGAGGTCCGACCGTCTGTGCGCGGAGATCTGGAATGCCATCCAGACCGACCCGGAATACGCGGGCAAAACGACGCTGGTGATTTTGCCGGACTTCGGCCGGGATTCCGACACCGATCCGGGTGGTAACGGATTTCAACACCATCGCACTGGGGATCCGCTATCCCGGACGACGTGGATGATGGTGCTGGGCCCGGGTATTCGCGAGAATGTGGTGATCGAACGCCCGGTCGAGCCCACCGATCTCGTGCCGACCTTGGGAGCGCTGCTGGGATTCTCGCCCCGTCAAGCCCAAGGCAAACCTCTGACGGAAATTGTGTAACCATGCCTCCGGCCGATCTTCAACCAGCCCAGTTCGCCGGATATCCGCCCAAAGCCAGGCAACTGGCAATTGAACATCTGGATTTGTTGCGGCGGCTGCCGCTGAGTTTCGTCCCGTTGTTGCTGCGGGAAGTAATCGCTTATGATTGGAAGTTCCCAGCCGAGCGCCGGGAATTGGAAAACCAATTTCTGTACCTGGCGGAATTGGATACCGGGCGATTTCAGCAGGTCCTCAAGCCGTTCGCGAAGTTGCAGCTTTCCGCCGAGTTGGAGCGGGCCAACTGGGTAAACGAGCCGACCCAGTTTACCGAACAACTCACCGCGCACCTCTGGGCGACTCACCAAATCGACCAGTTTCGAGCCGCGGCCGTCGATTACATTCACGAGCTCAACGTCGCGAAACCGCAACCTCCGCTGCCGGTGCCGAGGCTTGCCATAGTGCTGATCGGGCAGGGCGTGAGCGAGAACAGATACCGGTTATTTCGCAAACTCCGCCCCCATGGCGTTTACTTCAGTAAAGTGAATCCGGGGGACGGCCGCAAGATGCTGATGGATGCATTGGTTGCCAGGGCGACGGCTCACCCGATGCCGTTCGCGCACTGGTATGTGGACGGCGGCGAATCGATGAGTTGTGAAGGGCTGAGTTGCATATCGTACCAGGCGCTGGATTCGCTGCGAGCTCAGATCATGACCAACATTACCAAGGTGATGGAATCCGGGGTTGGACCGGAAGCCCTGCGCACGAAACTGGCTCGGATGACGCCTGAGGATTTCGGCATGAAGAACACGGGCGGCGACGCTGTCTTGAACCGGTTTCAGTTGAGCGTGCTTACGGAGGGATCAGGCACGCAGATCTACAGCACTACCTTCGTGCAGTGGGCCGCGCGTGAACTGCTGCGGCGCGCTCAGCCGCTCACGCTGCTGGCCAGGTTTGCGCCGAGATTGCGGGAGCAGTCCATTAAGGACTTGCTCGCCCAGGAACGGCAGAGACCGCTACTTGATCCGGAAGGATCGTTGCGCGACGCCGACATGGGGGCCTACTATACCTGGCTAAACCAGCAGCGTTTGCCGGGGGCAGATCAGTCCAGGTTTCTGGTGTGGTTCGAGGATCACAGCGAAGGGGTCGCAATCGCGCCCAGCATGAAAGCCGGATCAGAATCGAGCGAAGCGATCAGTCTGAAGGAGTTGGTGAGCCGGATCGCTTGATCGCCAAGGAGGACATCGCGATTCTCCTGTTCGCTTCTCGATCGCATGAGAGTTCGCCGGATTAGCCTTACGCCAGAGGAAGAGGTAAGGCTCATTGACACGGCGAAATCCCGTCCGGAATGGGCAGTGGCATACCACGGGACTATGCTGGAGAACGAAACGGGGATGCGAGGAGTAGAGGTCCGCAACCTTCAGATGAAACGGATTAACCTCATGGCCGCCGAGATTCATCTGCAAAAAAGCAAGACCAAAGGGGGAGTACGTACAATTCCCCTGAACGCCGATGCCTTGGAATCCGCAAAGCAGTTGATCATACGGGCCCAGCAGCTCGGGGCAGGCCAGCCAGACCACTACCTCATTCCCGCACGAGTCAAGGCCGTGATAGAGGGAAGGAACGGGACCACTGTTCGTGTTCGCCGTTACGATCCCACCAAACCCACAAAAGGATGGCGCACCGCATGGCGCAAGCTCACTGAGAAAGCCGGCCTGAAGGGCCTCAGGGGCCATGATCTACGACACAGTTGGGTAACCAGCCATGCCGAGATTGGAACGCCCCAATCCGTGCTGGAAGCCCAAGCCGGGCACCTGTCGAAACGAATGTCAGACCACTATAAGCACATCAGCGAGAAGGCCGCGCGCAAGGCGTCAGAAGCACGGTCCCGCGTTAAGACAGAGCAGAGGGCGGAAGCCAGGGCGAAGATGCGGGAGCAAGCCAGAGTGGACAGCGACTTGGTCGCTGCCGACGCCATACCGACTAACGTCGCCAGTATCCAAGTAGCGGTGGTTCATTAGATGCCGCGAATAGCCGTCAAACGTCCGAAAACAACATCCCTTCCGTACATGTTTCCGTACATCCTTCCACTAAGCCATGCAACGTGGCCGCAAGTGGCTCATTTGAATGGTGGGCGCGGCAGGACTCGAACCTGCGACCTCCTGCGTGTGAAGCAGGCGCTCTAACCAACTGAGCTACGCGCCCAAAATCTGTTGCTCTTTTGATTCTAAACCACTCCTCGACTCGCCGCACATGCGGCAGTTGAGCCGTCCCCACACACACGCAGCCTTCAGTCTTGTCGCGGATCTTGAACGTAGGCTCAATAATGCGCAACCGCCTTCCGACGGCTCAAGCTGTGCCTGTCAACTTGCTTCCCTTTTGCGCCGAGGGCCACTTCCAGTTCCGAATCTCGGGTTTGTCCTGCCCCTCGGTATAGGCGTAGTTGATGCTTTCGATGATCTGCCCTTTCAACCACTCCTTAAGGTGCGCACTGCGTACCTGCAGTTTCCCGACCCGATCGATAACGTCAATCGCCAGGTTAAAACGATCTACCTGGTTGCGGATCGCAAGTTCCAGTGGTGTGTTGATGTTGCCCTTTTCCTTATACCCGCGTACATGAATGTTACCGTGGTTCGTTCTACGATACGTGAACTTGTGGATCAGCCAAGGATATCCATGGAAGTTGAATATCACGGGTTTGTCCTTAGTGAAGAGCGAGTCGAAGTCGCGATCGCACAGCCCGTGCGGATGTTCGCTGTCCGGCTGCAGACGATACAGGTCCACCACATTGACGAATCGGATCTTCAAGTCCGGAACGTTCTCGCGAAGAATGGCGACCGCGGCCAGGGCCTCCTGCGTCAGGATGTCGCCCGCGCTTGCCACAACAACATCCGGCTCTTCGCCGGCATCATTGCTGGCCCACTCCCAGATGCCGATTCCCTTCGTGCAATGCGTGATGGCGGCTTCCATATCGAGATAAACCAAATGCGGCTGCTTGTCCGAAATAATGACGTTGACGTAGTCTTCGCTGCGCAGGCAATGGTCCGCCACGCTGAGCAGACAGTTCGCGTCGGGCGGAAGGTAGATGCGCGTAATATCGGCGCTCTTATTGCTGACCACATCCAAAAATCCGGGATCCTGGTGGGTGAATCCATTATGATCCTGCCGCCAGACCAGCGACGAGATCAGAAGATTGAGCGACGAGATGGGTGCTCGCCACTTCAGTTCGAGCTTCGACTTTTCCAGCCATTTCGCGTGCTGGTTGTACATCGAATCGATGATGTGAACGAAGGATTCATAAGTGTTGAGAAGCCCATGGCGGCCAGTCAGAAGATAACCCTCCAGCCAGCCCTCTAAGGTGTGCTCGCTGAGCATCTCCATCACGCGGCCGTCCGGAGCTATGTCGGTGCCGTCCGCATCTTCCGGTTTGATCGCCGCCATCCAGGTCTTCCAACTCGCTTCGTAGATATCCTGCAGACGGTTCGATGCATTCTCGTCCGGGCTGAACACACGAAAGTTGGTCATGTTGCGGCGCATTACATCGCGCAGAAACTTGCCGAGAGTTTCGGTGGGTGATGTCTCCTTCGTTCCGGGATGCTCGATGGAGATGGCATAATCGCGAAAGTCTGGAAGATTGAGTGGCTTCCGCAGCCTCCCGCCGTTGGCATGAGGGTTGGCGCTCATGCGCCGATCGCCGGAAGGCGGCAGCTCCCTGAGTCCTGGAACCAGGGCGCCCTGTTGATCGAAAAGTTCCTCCGGCCGGTAGCTTCGCATCCACTGCTCGACAATCCGCAGATGCTCCGGATTGGATTGCACATCCAGCACCGGCACTTGGTGCGCTCGCCAGAAGCCCTCCACCCTGTGACCGTCCACTTGTTTCGGCCCCGTCCATCCCTTCGGCGTGCGCAGGATGATCATCGGCCAACGTGGGCGCTCCGGTTTTCCGGTCTGCCTTGCCTCTTGTTGAATCGACCGAATCTTCAGGACACAGTCCTCCACCGTGGCGGCCATCTGCTGATGCATCAACTCGGGATCGTCGCCCTCCACCACATGCGATGTCCAACCATAACCTTTGAAAAGATCTTCGAGCTCGTCCGGAGTGACACGGGCGAGCACTGTGGGATTGGCGATCTTGTAGCCGTTGAGATGCAGGATCGGCAAGACGGCGCCGTCGCGGATCGGATTCAGAAACTTATTGGAATGCCAAGAAGTAGCCAGCGGTCCGGTCTCCGCCTCGCCGTCGCCAACCACCACGCTCACAATCAGGCCGGGGTTATCGAACGCGGCCCCAAACGCGTGCGAGACGCTATAGCCCAGCTCGCCACCCTCGTGAATCGACCCTGGAACTTCGGGCGTGCAATGACTCCCCAACTGGCCTGGGAACGAAAACGCGCGGAACAGCTTCAGCATTCCTGCTGCGTCCTGGCTCTTCTCCGGGTAGATCTCGGAGTACGTCCCTTCCAGATAGCAGTTCGAGATCACGGCCGGCGCACCGTGTCCCGGACCCGACAGGTAGATCATGTCCAGATCGTATTTGCGGATGACGCGGTTCAGATGGACCCAAGCAAAGGCCTGGCCTGGATCGGAGCCCCAATGTCCGAGCAGCCGATTCTTGATGTGTTCGGGGCGAAGCGGCTCCCTAAGCAGAGGATTGTCGCGCAGATAAATCATTCCTGCCGAGAGATAGTTGCAGGCTTTCCAGTAAGCGTCGATCTTGCGAAGTTCCTCCGCGGTCAACGCCGGTTCATTCTTGGAAGTGGATGTCATCGTGGATGTTTAAAGCATGCCACACCTATGTGTCCGATCCGTGACGAAACTCGCTGTGGGGCGGACGCCCACGTCCNNCTGCGATCGCTTAACAAATTCCATGCGTTCGCATGAGCAATGGGCGATCCCTGCCGGGAGCGTCTTTGGCGACCGAAACCTCGGCGCCGCCGCCCCCTTGTTTCCAGGAACACTGGCGTAATCCCGCCGCCCGATTATTGGAAACGAGTGCGCGCCGCGCGGACCGGACGCATGTTCAGTTGCGAGCACTACGCTGTTGTGCCCGACATCCTGGTAGTAGGTAAGAGCCTGGGTGGCGCGCTGTTCCCGCTGGCCGGAATCATTGCCGAGAGGATCTCGATGTCGCTCCCCACACCGCGCTCGGTCACTACACGCACGAGAAAAACCCAGTCGCATGCGCGGCAGCTCTGGCGACCATCGAGTTCATCGAGCAGGAGAACCTCTTGGAGCGGTCGCGAACCATCGGCGGTTGGGCCCTCGAACGGCTCCGCGAGATGCAGGCCCGGCGGCCGCAAATCGGCGACGTTCGTGGACTTGGCCTGCTGATCAACGTGGAACTCGCGGAGGATCGCCAGACGCGTGTCCCCGCCATTGACCTGGCGGAGCGCGTCATGTACCAGGCGCTTTCGAGGGGCCTTAGTTTCAAGGTCACCATGGGCAACGTGATCACGCTTGCACTCCCGTTGATATAATCACCCAGCAGGAGACGGGCCGCGCATTGGAGATTCTGGAGCAGAGCCTCGTAGCGGCCAATGATGGTTAACACGCGCTACTGTTTGTCCTTCTTTTCGTCCTTCTTTTCATCCTTCTTTTCATCCTTCTTTCCGTCTTTCTTTTGCTTGTCACTCTTGTCGTCCTTGGCAGCCGCTTTTGCAGGCGCCGGCGTCGATGACGGCGGCCGCTGAGCCGCGGGAGCCGGAGCGGCAGGTGGTGTTGTAGAACGCGCCGGCGGAGGCGTGCGCTCTACGGGTGGTGCCGCTTCCTTCGGATGTTCAGGGGCAGTTTGCGTAGCTGGAACCGCGCGCTGCGGTGGTGGTGGTGGAGTGGTTTCCTTAGTTTGCGGCGCGGGCTTGGATGACTGCACCTGTGGCCTGGCGGGTGTAGATGCGGGCGCGGCGCTTCGCGGCGTCGGCAAAGCACCTGGCCTCACCGCTGGGCTCGCTGGAGCCTGAGGCGCTGGGGCGTGCGCTTCCACCTGCCGCACCAGAGGCCGAGCGGGCGGCGGCTGAGCCTGCCGCAGTTGCTGAACCTGATTCTTGTCCAGCGGGCGTCCTGCGTTAGCGGCAAGCGCCGTTTGCTTTTGAGCGAACGGCACAGGCGGAGGCGGAGGCGTCTTCTTCGCGATCACCGGACGCGCCTCCACCGCCGCGGCGGGCTTCACCACGTTAGCTCCTGGCGCCCCGGTTCGCACCACGCTCGCGCGGGTCGGTGCGACGGAAGCTGTGGCCACTACAGTCGCCGATCGCAGCGCTTCCGGGCGCACCACGACAGCCGCGCTCTGCACGGGTTTCGCACTGGCGAACGTCTCGCGCTGTACTGCCATCACCGCTCCAGGCGCGGCACGATTCACGTAATTCACGTTGCTGATGTTGACATTCGTGATGTTGACGTTGTTCACGATTACTGTGTTGCTCACGTTGACGCGAGTCAAATAGGTGGGACTGGTGTGATACGAGGGCACATAAACCTCGCGCGGACCCAGCGCAAACCAGCCCACTCCGCCTCCCACTGCGTCACCACCAACCCAGGCCACCAATGCCGGAGCATACACTGGCCGCTCAGCCACCGGACCCGGAACCCAGGCCCAATATCCGACGTACGCCCAACGTCCATAGTGAAACGGAGCAAAGCCCCAGGGTGCGTCATCCACCCAGGTCCATCCCCACGGGTCAACCCAAAGCCAATGTCCAAAGTGATATGGCGCCCAGCCTCCTGGTGTGCCGTTGGGCGCCCAAACCATTCCGTAATCCGGCGTGTTCCGCCACGACCCATATCTATCCAGGTCCTGGTAGCCGACCATTTCGCGTGAACAATAGCGTGCCGACTGCAATTGATCCTCGCCTTGCGCGCGCTGCGCGCTGAACCTGTCTAATGTATCGGGCGGCGGTATAGCGACACTCTGGTAGCTGGGCTGATCCGCGCCGGCCACCTGCACCTGTTCGCCCGGATGGACCGTGAATGCTTGATCGGGCCCGTTCAGCTCGCCCTCGCCTCCTCGCACCGTGACGAAAGTGCTTGAAGAGTCCGGCTGGACGTTGATCCGATAATCTCCAGCCCGCAGCAACGAGAAAGACAAATTGGGAGTGTCCACCTCGAAACTGTCTTGATCGCCGAGCGAGCGGACGCGGATCAGCAATGTGCCTTCGCTAAGGCGCAACTGCACGCTGGAATCGTCCAGATTCAGGATGTCCATGGTGGTTTTCCCGCCGAGGAGCAAAACCCCGGACCCGATTTGCAATTCCGCAGTGCCGCCAGGATCGACAAAAACGTGGTCT
Organism: Bryobacterales bacterium; assembly: GCA_003166875.1. Taxonomy (GTDB): domain Bacteria; phylum Acidobacteriota; class Terriglobia; order Bryobacterales; family Bryobacteraceae; genus Palsa-89. Next base: position 17,654 of record PMUN01000154.1, read on the forward strand.
CCCGTCGTGAGCGGCCGGTTGAAGTCCGCCTGAAACCAGTCGTCTACGCCGGCCGGCTGAAACGAAACTGAACCATACGTATAACTGAGGCGGGCGACCCGTCCCGGCGGATCGTCTTGCGCCGCGAGCAGGCAGGCCGAAGCCGCCATCATCCAAATATATCTATTCGCAAATCTCATCCCCGTCTTCTTTCTGCCCCAAAACACACCCGTACCGTATGATGTCAACGATAACAGATGGGTCAGTTTCCGCGTGTAGGGCAGGTTGGCAACCTGCGCGCCGATTGCCAATCGGCGCCAACCCGCGCGCAGAATTCCATCCTGACGGTGAATTGCGTTTCTTGAAGCGCACGCGCTACAACTGCGTTAACGCTTGCTCCAGTGCCTCAACGAAATAATATTCGCCCCACATCACCGACTCATCCACACCCAGCTCTTTGTGCAGATGATAGACGCCGCCCTTTAGTATCCCTTCCCACTTCTTGTCCTTCTTGGCCAGATGTTTCTCGCAAAGCGTCCGCAGGATCATGATCCCAGTGGACCAGTAATAGTGTCCCTTCACCGGATCCTGAAGCAGCCGGCAAAGGCGCAACAGCCCGGACGCGGCGATCGCGGCCGAAGAAGTATCCAGCAGCTTGCGGCTCTCCGGCGGCGCATTATAATCCCAGGGCGGAACGCCGTCGTGATTCGAATGCGTGATGTAGTAATCCGCGCAGACCTCGGCGGTTTCTAAGAATCGTGGATCGCGTGAATACTCATAGGAAATGCTGAAACCGTACAACGACCAAGCCAGGCCGCGCGACCAGCAGGAATCGCCGCGATAGCCCTGCTGCGTGGCTTGCCGTAGAAACTCGCCGGTCTCGAGATCGAAGATGCCTTCATGGGCGGTAGAGCCATCTCCGCGCACCAGGACGCGACGCGTCGTCAGGCAGTGACGCAGCGCAACATCCCGCAGCCGCCGGTCGCCAGTTTCGCGAGCGGCGTAGAAAATAATGCCGACGTTCATCATGATGTCGATGAAGATCGAGTTCTCTCCCACGAAGGATCGCAGATATTGCCCGTTCTCCTGGAACCGCATGGCCTGCGTCTTTCCGGCTTCGACGATGATGTCCTTCAGCTTCGGATCGTGCGTGATCTGATACCAGCGATAGAACGTCGGCATGAAAAGGAAGCCTAGATCGTGGACCTCGCGGTCTAGCTTGCGAGGCTCCAGCGGCTTCGTGTAACGGATGGCCTGATCCATCCAGTATTGGGCCTGCGCGTTTCCGTTGTTACCCTGCACGCCGCTCCGCTTATGGAAAATCCACATCATGCCTGGGAAAAAGCCGTCGCACCAGTGCGTCCAGGCCGGACCTTCGTGCTTCCAGCGTCCGTTGCTGGTGTACATCGGATAGTAGTCGGGATAGCTCTCGATTATCTTGCGCACCTGCTGCTGGGCAAATCGAAAAGTGTCGTCGAAAAGCCCGCGGTCCGTTTCAAGGACGAATTGAATCATTATGTACGGATTTTAGCAGTCTGCTGTGCAGCATCAGGCGGGCGCCACTGGTGAGCTTGAATTTGGTGGATTGATAAATGAGCGGCAGGTCTTTTACGGACACCCCGTTCCGTCGTCCGTTGAGGTCGGCGTGACTGCCTTCGAAATCGAGCGAAGTGAGAGTGAACTCCACGTAATACAAGTCGCCTCGCATGGCCAGATGCGCTATCCGGCCCGATAATCCGGCGCCCTTGGGCACGACGATTCCGCCATTCACTTGAACGCCGTCACGAAGCGTGCCGTGCACCGGATCGCCGCCGGCGCTGGTGCCCCAATCGACCGGGGTGTCCAGGTTGAAATCCACAGTAAAATCATTGGGCAGTGTGATTACGGCGACCGGGGCTTTGGCAGACGCCGCTGTGGGTTCCGTCGCAGGTGCGTCAAACTTGAGCACAGATTCACCCACGAATTGATGGCAACTTGCAAAACTCAAATGGTTCCGCCTTTCAGTGGCGTCCGTATCAACGACGATCAGATCAGCCCCTCGCGGAAGGACGAACGTTGAGCTTCCGATCGATTTGCGCTCAAAATCCAGCAAGCTGGTGGCGGAGCTGAACCCCAGTACTGCGGGAGGATCATCCACTGCCGCTGTAATGCGAATCAGGTCGAGCGTCGCTGGGTTCACCCAAATCGATCCATGAAATCCGACCCAGGCCTCTCCAGAGTCAGTTTTGATAAGGTAAACGTCGCTGCTTTGTGGGACGCGATAATCGTAACGGACTGCGGGTTTGCCATCGAGTTGCTCGGCGCTTACATATTGGAACATCGCGGAGGGATTTGAGAAAATGTTTTGGGAAAAAAGCGCAAAATAGCCGTTCCCGATGGAACCATCGATCATCTTACCGATGTCGGCTTCGTCTATTTTGGCTGCTCCCGGCCATCCGAATAATTCTCTCCCATCCACGAACGCAACTTCCATGCGGATGGTCTCGGCCATCATCAACTTAGGCTGGCCGTCAATCTTGGGCCGCTCCGATCGTTGAATGGTCTCGGTGCACGTATAGTTTGGAAGCCGGTCCAAATTTTCTTCGACAGTATTCTTGATTTTGGCGATCTGCTCCGGTTGGGCTTGCGCTAGAACGGCGAAACCGGCCAAAACCGTCGTTCGCAGTTGCATTTCAATCACACCGTAGCGCGGCCATCGGATCCACGCGCGACGCGCGGCGCGCCGGCACGAATCCAGCGATCGCCGCCACGGCCCCAAGAGTGGATGCCGCAATCAAAATCGCGGCCGGATCCATCACCGACACTCCGAATAACATGCCCGCCACCAGCTTTCCGCAAGCGAATACCACTGGAATCGCAATGGCCACGCCGATCGCGACAATCCGCAGTACTTGACCAAGAATCATGCGCAGCACATCCGCGCGCTTGGCTCCCAACGCCATGCGAACGCCGATCTCAGGCGTTCGCCGCGTCACAGCGTACGACAAAATGCCATACAGCCCGACGGCCGCAAGCACCAGCGCGAGCGCACCGAATCCGGACGCCAGCAACGCGATCATGCGCTCGGAAGCCAACGTGTCGGCTATCCGCTGTTCCAGCGTGCTGGTTCTTAGCGAATAGTGGTACCCCAGAGATTCAAGCGTGCGTTCGGCAGTCCGTGCAATGGCCTGCGGGGCGTTGACAGTCCGCATCACAACGCGAGAATTGTTGTAGCGTGGCTCCTGCATCAGCGCATGATACACCGCCGGCGGTTCACGGCTATCCAGCTTCCACAGACTCGCATTGTTCACAACACCAACAATGGTCAACCCCTTGTGCTCGGGTTCAGAACCTGCGTCGATGATCCGGCCAATCGGATTCTGATTCGGAAAAAGCTCGCGCGACAAACTCTCGCTAATAACAGCAACGCGCGGCGCATGCTCGTCATCACGCCAGTCAAATTCACGGCCGGCTAGGACATGCATTCCCATGGTGTGAAAGACGCCTGGACCTGCCCACTCCTCAGCGGCATTCGCGACGGCGCCGCCGGAGCCGCTTGAAACAGGTATCTTGTACTCATAGCCGGTCGCCGGGCCCATATTCAGGTAGCTCACCGAATCGACGCCCGGCACTTCAGACAATCGCGAGGTCAAATCGTGATAATACTGAGTCCGATTCGAAATCTTCTCGTGCCCTGCTTGAGCAAAGAGCTGCATCAACAGCATGTGATCGCGGCGGTAGCCCAGATCCACCGTTTCCAAATTCCTGAGACTGCGCACGAACAGCGTCGCACTCAGCAGCAGAATCAGTGAGAGCGCCACCTGCGCGGTCACCAGCGCGCTGCTGAATCGCCCCATGTGCCCACCCGTGGTGCGCGAAGTTTGACGCAGTGTTCCGGCCGGATCCGAGCGGCTCATTCGCCACGCCGGAACCATCCCAAATAGCACACCGGTGAGTATTGCAAGTACCGCCGTGAACGCCAGCACCCGGACATCCGGCGAGGGATCAATGAATAGCGGAACGTAGCCCGCCCAGAAGCTGGCCAGCAGATAGCGTGCCGTCCAGCGCGCAATCAGCATTCCTAACGCCGCGCCGGTCACGGACAGCAACAGCGCTTCGGTGAGCAGCATCCGGATCAGTTGCCAGCGCGGCGCACCCAACGCAACCCGCATAGCGAATTCGTGCTGTCGCGTTGCGGCACGCGCTAACAGCAGGTTCGCTAAATTCACGCAAGCAATCAATAGCACTGCACCGACTAGCGCCATCAAAATCTCGAGTGGTTTTTCCAGACGGCTTCGCATATAGGAATTGCCCCGCGCCGCCGGCTGCAGATCAGATCGCAATTTAAAAAAGGTCGAGCGCCGGGCGCCCTGAAAACTATCCGGCACCGTCGATTTCAAAACTCCAAGCCACAACACTCGCATCTGTGCCCGCGCTTGCTCGATACTTACTCCCGGTTTCAGCCGCGCGATCACGTCGTACCATAAGTTCTCGCGATACTTCAGCTCATGACCCCTGTAGCCGATCGGGACCGTCGCCTCGGCCGCAATATCGATAATCAGGCCCGCGAAATCCTCAGGCGCAACACCCACAATTGTCAGAGGGCGATCGTCCACGCGAATGATTTTGCCGATCACGTTCGGATCGCCCGCATAGCGATGCTGCCAACATCCATAACTGATCACGGCAGCTTGCGTGTCTTCGCGCGTAAGCATCCGCCCCAGCACAGCCCGGACACCCAGAGTGACAAAGTAGTCTCCCGAAACCGTGTCAATGCTTCCTGGATACCGGACACCATTCGCGTCGATGTTGCTCACCCCACCACCGAGCCAGGCGAAGGAGCTCGAGAACGCGGGCGCGCGCTCCTGGATCTCGTGGAGCATTGCGAGCGATAGTTCTCCGCTCTGCTCGGGATGATCCGAATCGAGAGCCGCAATCTTCACCAACCTCTGCGGATCATGCACCGGTAAAGAACGCAACAGCAATGCGTTGATCACGCAGAAAATCGCCGTATTCGCCCCAATTCCGAGGGCGAGTGAAAGCAGCGCTACCAGCGTAACGGCGGGCGTCTTTATAAGGAGCCGGACAGCATAGCGAATGTCAGCAGGTCCCGCCATAATCGTCCACATTATATCGATCTGCTACGATCACTGTGATGGCAGCCACGAAAGTTACAGTCAACAACAACGGACCAATACGAATTGAAGGCGACTTCACGATCCATGACGCCGAAGGCAACGAGTACGGCCTGGCGGGCCGCAAAGTGATCTCGCTATGCCGCTGCGGCCAGTCGCAAAACAAGCCGTTCTGCGATGGACAGCACAAAGCCTGCGATTTCGAATCAAGCTGTGCAGCGCGGGAGCTGCCGCCACCGGTAGTGAAGCCGGCTCTCAGTTAGTTGCTGGTTGCTGCTAGTTGCTGGTAGCTGGTGACTGGTTGCTGGTGGGACGCTTGACCAGTCTGTGGCGGATCGACTTTTGGAGGCAGTGGAGCTTTTTCCCAAGAAGACTTACTTGGGCCAGCGCACAACCAACTTCGCCGCTACCATATTCCAGCCGCGTTGCCAATTCAAGTTGGGTCTCCAACTCAGCCAGAGATCCCAAGGCATATGACAGGAACCGAAGAAATTCCTTGGTCGAATTCCGCGCCTGCCCCTCAGCGATGTTCGATGGGATTGAAACCGCGGCACCGCGCATTTGAGCGGCTAGACCGAAGGTCTCGCTCTTAGGAAACGCCGCAGTGCACTGATAAACGCTTTGAACGAGATCAAGACCTAACTGCCAAACCTCAAGATCCCGAAAGCTCCGAACCATCGAAATGATAGTCGCAAGAGCACCCAAAACTCTCAACCAATTCACGATCGCTCAAGACCAGCCACCAGTCACCAGCCACCAGCTACCCAGCCCCCGCATCCTCATGAAGAACACAAATGTCTCCAAGATTCCGATAATCCTCCGCGAAGTCGAGCCCGTACCCCACCACGAATTCATCCGGGATTTTGAAACCTACATAGGCAACATCCACCGGCCGCAACCGCCGCTCCGGCTTGTCCAATAATGTTGCGATGTTCAGCGATTTGGGACGGCGCTGCTTCAGCACGTTCATCAAGTACGTCAAGGTCACACCGCTATCGACGATATCTTCCACGATCAGCACGTGGTGTCCTTCGATGGAAACATCCAGGTCCTTGGTGACCTTCACTTGTCCCGATGTGGTCTTCCCACGGCCGTAACTGGAGATCCCGATAAACTCCACGCGCGAAGGCGTCCGGATGGCGCGCGACAAATCAGCCAGGAACATGAACGCGCCCTTGAGAATCGCGATCAGATAAATCGGGCCTTGCGGAAAATCGGTGGAGATCTGGTCGCCCATCTCGCGTACGCGTTTCTGAATTTGGTCGGCCGTGAGAAAAACGTGAGGGACTAATGCCATCAGTCGGCGTTGTGCAAGCGGGTGCTTCCGGTTCCGATGTGGATGTGCGCGGCAGTAGCTTTGCCCCGAATCGCGCGCGTAAACGCGTAGTATGGAATCTGGCGCGACTTGAGATAGCGGCGCAACCAGACACCTTCGGGGTCGCTCGGATTGATGGCCACGTCCACGCGGCCGGTATGGTCGAATCCCAATGCGCGATGCACGTCGGTTTCCCCCTCCGCGCTGATCGGCAACGAATGATCGAACTTCTTCTTGAACGCTACCGCTAGCGGCTTCAGATCCCGCGACTCTCGAAAGATCCCGCTGCCTTCGTAGTGTTCCATACCAGGCGCGAACAGATCGCGATACTCCACACGAGTCGCATCCTGGATCGCCGCGCTCGATTTCTCGAATTTCGCGAGCGCCGCCAGTTCGCCCATCACGTGAGCGCGGGAATGCGCCAGATCCAG
>PMUN01000414.1 GCA_003166875.1 Bryobacterales bacterium
CCAGTTTGTCGGGGGCGGGCGTTATTGGTAGGAAGATTCCGGCTTGGATGGTGAGCGGGTGGACTGGTTTTATGGTTACGGAAAGAGCTAGCGTCGCGGCTTGTGGGGGGTGGGCTTCCAAGTCCATTTGGAGTAGCTTCAGGAGCGATTTGCTTTCGCGCATCGGGACTGGGAGGCGCAGGGTTCGGATGTGCTCCGATTTGTCTTCGAGCTCCAGGCGGATGGTGATTTCGTTGGCCGACATGGCGTGCGATAGCAGCTTGTCGCATTGGTCGTTGAGGATGCGGGCGATTAGGAATAGCAACGGTTCGAGAAGTGTTACGGAGTGGTCGAGCGAGATGCGGTCTTCATAGGTGATTTCAGGTTTGAAGATTTTGAGTGGGCGCGTGGTTGCGCCTCTTGCGAGGCGTTGCAGGTGGACGCCGGCGGGACCGAAGCGTTCGGCGATGCCGGTTTCCGGAAGCTCGGCGAGTTGCGCTAGGGTGTGGATGCCCCAGCTTTCGAGGACCTCCCACATTTCCTGCTCCATGGGGAGGCTCGAGATATTGAGCTGCGCGAGATTCGGTGAGATGGTGATACCGGCGAAATTGTGGGCGGCCAGGATGGCGGCGTCCGCTGTTTCGGCGATGGCAACGTTTGCGCCTGCGCCGGCTTTTTTTGTGATTGCTTGCGCGATCTGGTGGTGCGTGCTGTAGAGGCGTCGCAGGTTGTCGATTCTGAAGACGATGGTGCCGGGAGCGGTTTGCTCGAAGGATGGCGAGAAGGCTTCGGCGATTGCTGACAGATCGGCCTGGGGGTGGTGGATGCAGGCGAACATGTTTATCCGAGTGTTTATCCGAGTGTTATCCGAGTGATTTGGCTTTGAAGTGGGCCGAGACCGGGCGCACCGGTTTGCGGGGGATGGCTTCCAGTTCGACTTCGCGTAGAAGTTCGAAGCCGGGCGTGCCGATCCAGGCTGTTTTCTTGCGCTTCATTTCGAGCATCAGTGACGCGCAGGATTTGGCGAGTGGATCTTTTTCGACGAGCGCCAGGATGGTGGGGGTGTTTTCGAGGGCGAGGCGGAATCGATACCAATAGGATATGGGGATGCGGTTTGCGATGCGTGGGGTGATTTGGCAGAGATCGAGGATGACGGCGCCGAATCCGCCGGCGTGGAGCAGGTAGTCGACGGCTTTGAGTGCGTGGCCGGCGTTCGATGCGCAGCGAATCCAGATGAGTTGGGAGAGCGCGACTCCGGCTGCTGAGGCGGACACGGGGTCGAAAGAATCGCTGGTGTCGACGTAAGCGCAAACTTCGAAGTTTGAGGTGGATGCGGCGAGAAGTGAATGGATTAGAGTAGTGCGTCCGGAGCTTTCCGGGCCGATGATTTCTGAGATGGCGCCGCGCGGGAAACCCTCGATGATGGCATCGAGGGAGGGGAGGCCAGTGGCGAGGGTTTCCCGGAGCCTGATTGCCCTGAGGGTATCGGGGCGGAATCCGAGCGTGGCAGTGCGAGCGGCGTTAGGGTTCATGCAATTTCGCCTTTTCTTCGCCTACCGTATTGTGACGCAGAGGCGAGGGGATGTCAATACTGTGTGTGTCCATTTTCGGGATTCGGTTCGTTTATGAATATTTTGAATTTGGCTTTTCGGCGATGGGTCCGCGCGGCGCGACTGCTTCGGTCATTCAAGCGAGTGTAGCTTGGGGTGGTGGGGATTGGAGCGGGGTTGGGGGGAAGTGGTTGAGGGGGAAGGGGGGATTTCCGCGCAAGAACTGTCACCGGAAATTCAATTCATGCCATCGCAACATCATCTTGGCATGTGAAAGCAGAGTATGTTCAATTTGATATGCCGGTCGGGATCACCTGGAAAGTGGAAGTCGTAGCGGAACCAAGACTCCTCCTGCTTTCCGATAAAACGGCCGAAGCACGGATGTTTCTGCGTTTCTGACTCAATTGCCTCCAGCACTTCGATGATCTTCTTGTTGTGAACGAAATAAACAATCGCGGTCTTAGAATCCCTCCAGGTTATGTATTTGAGCAACTGGTCAATGGTCGGACCATGTTGTCCAGGGCCGTGCCATACCTTGCACTCTGCGACAAACACATTGTGTTTCTCAAATCGCAGAAGTATGTCTGTCTTGCCATCCTTATTGAACGTCTCGCCGGTTGCGCTCGCCATTTCAAAGTGTGGCTCTAACTGCAGGAGGAAGTGATCACGGAGCGTCTCCTCATCCTTATCGTAGTAGGTGCTCGGCAACCGTTCGAAAACTCGTCCAGTATCCTGCAACACCTTCAGAATCTCCTCGTAAATGGTCTCGCTAAGTACAGGGTCAAGCGTCGCTGGCTGACCTATAGCTGGCTTGTCCAAAACAATCTTCTTTCGCGAGGCAGGTACCGTAAAAGTGGTCGGCACTCCAGATGCTTTCTTGACCGGTACGCCTAGCCTCGCGAGAAAATCGTGTTGCTTCTGAATCTCGGACTTCCGCGCGTGAAATATTGACTGAGCATTCGCCCCGATGCTTCTGTTATGGTTTTCGATCTGCTTCGACAGATGGGTAAACTGACGCTCGATCAGCCCACGGTTCCTATCGAATGCTGCGATCACTGGCGCTGGGTCGTCAGAGAATGCAATCACATCGAAGCAGACGGCGTTGTCTTCAACGAACACTTCAAATGTGTTCAACTCGCGAGGATTTGGGGAGCAGCGGAGTAGCTCTGCGTCGCCGGTGAAAGGGATGTGGTAGCGGACAACCGGCTTCTTGTATCTCCCCCCTGCCCGAACGGCGAACCCCGGTGGGAACCGTTCGGCGGGAACCTCCATCTCGTGACGTGAGGTCACAACGTTGCTGAGATCCAATTCGAGAGGATCGAACGCATATATCGATGCCAAATGGGCTATGTACTGCTGCTCATCCGCGTTCAGAATATAGTCCACACTCTCCCTTTCGACCCGTTGTCGAAGATCATAGTATCGAGATGCTTGGACTGCGTCGAACTCTTTCTCGTAGAAGATGCGAAATGACGGCATGCGATATTTCTAACTCACAAAATGAAGTACTAGTCGATCTGATGTCCGGATGATCATGGCGTGAATCGACACACGACACACGACACACGACACGCGGCACTGGCAGCTACGTGTCATCCGTGAACGATGCGGCTTGCAAACCGCGCTGAATTGGCGATTCTCCCATGCCAGTCCAGACTCTCTGTTCCCTGAATCCCCAAAAACCTCCCGCACCGTGCATCGCGGGATGCCAAGTGGGGAGGTCTTTGGCGGAGAGTAAGGGATTCGAACCCTTGGTGGCCCGAGGACCACTACGGCTTCTAAGGCCGCTGCTTTCAACCGGGCTCAGCCAACTCTGGAAAATAGCCAAAGGCTACTTTCCACAATCTCCTGGAATCATTTTATCAGCTCTTATCTATTAATTATAAATGGTGCGATCTCCATATACGATGAAATATATGAGCGCTGAGGTGGTCGTGAGAGGGCGGGACGAATCCGTCATGGAGGCGCGGAAGAAATGGACAACTCGAGTGCTCCAATACCTCACGGATAAGCTTCCTGAACTTCGCTTACTGATTTTTCTGGATGATACTGATGCGCCGACTCTGAAAAGGGGTATCGAGACTCGCGGTTTGTTCTCTCCGAACGATAAGTATTATTTCAGAAGGGTAGCGTGGCCGCGAAATGTTGCCGATGTACTGCGCACCATAAACCTAACGGCGGTGGAATCCACGTACCATTATGATTGCATCGTCTATCTCCACGACAGCACCTGTAATTCCGAAGATAGCCTGACGATGACCGTTGCCCACGAACTCCAGCATTTCATCCAGTACGGTTTTAATCGAAGCATATGGGCATGGAATACAGTGGTTACTAATCTGCCGATGCCGACGATCGATGCTTTAGGGCTTACGTGGCGTGATATTCCAATCGAGCACGAGGCGAGAATAGTGGCCAAGCAAGCTTCGGAAGCGATTTTGGGACGTGAGACGACCGCCAAGTACATTGAATACAGAAAGAGCCAACGTCTGACCAACAAGGACGCTGCGGACTGGGAGTTCATCCAACGTATTGACACTACCCAAGCGTATGGCTGCGTCGTTCAGACACAAGCTCTCTTCAGGCGGCTTACGCCCGTTCGCAACGAGTTACAAGTTGCCTTGAATAACATGAAAGGCTTGCCTGATTTTGCAAGGCTCGATCTCGACGACATGATGGGGCCCCAGCGTCGGTAGTTTAGTTGGCCTGCACCCATGCGGCGGCGAAGGCTACTCTACTTGCCAGGGATTGATGACCGGCACACCGGCCTTGTCGTAATCGCTTCGATCACGAGTAACGACTGTGAGGCCGTGGTGAATCGCTGTCGCCGCAATGATCAGGTCTGGCTGAGAGAAAGTGTGTCCCGTTTTTCGGCCATCCTCAACCAGAAGCCGCCACTTGAGCATAATGTCTTCGGTGATCTGAAGAACACGCCCGTCAAACATGGGACGAACCTGGTGGGTGAGCCAATCGTTCAACTCGGCGCGGTGATTGGGTTCGTCAACAAGCTCGATGCCGAATCGAATTTCGGCAAGAGTTACTGTGCTGATATGAAGGTCCTCAAGGGGACAATCGGCGACGAAGGCCACAACTCTCTGGTCAGGCTTTGGCCTGCGCAGTTCTGACAGGACATTCGTATCCAGTAACCATGCCATCAGAACACAACATCACGCACAGGCATGCGACCGCGTGTTGGTTCTAATTCGATTTCTTTGTACGGCGAGGCCTGCATCGCTGCGACCAGGTCGGCACCCGTAGCAGCAGGCTTTTCATCTGAGAATCCGGCATCTTTCGCCGCCGCAGGTGGCGATGACATCAACGCCTGCATAAGAACATCTTCAATGTTCTGCCCTCCGCCGATTTTCATCCGCTCCCGGATGAGCGCTTCGAGTTCCGGTCTATGAATCTCAATTGTCATCGCGGCAGCTCTCCTCTCTCTATGTTTTCATACCTTACGCGAAAAGTGAATTTGGCCTCGCATGTTGAATAACGCTGTTGTTGCACGAAGACAATCCCGGCGTGAAACCGCTCAGGACGCGCCCAGTTGGCCGTTGCCTCCGATATCAGGAGATGAAACAGCGCGTAGTAGGCTGTGGAAACTGCTCTCCTTAGGCTGGCCTGATGCGGGTCCTCAGGGTGCAAATTGGCAAGGTCTTGGGCAAGTTCGAGCAGGTCGTCGTGAAACGCCATGCGTCATGCCAAAGCCGGTTGATTGAGTTTGGCCTGCTCGGACTGGCTCCGGAAATTGAAGTAGGGAAGAACGCCCCATTGTTCCAGGGGTTGCACGTCGCGAACGATGGCTTCGGATACCTGGTTACTAACTTTCAAGAGCTGATCACGGCGGCTGGCGGCGTCTGAGAGGATACCATGAAGAACACTGTCGGCTCTCCGCTCCAATCGTTTCCGAGCGTGGGAATGATGCTGACTACATGAGGGGCGAGGCGTTGCACAGCTCGCGTTAGTGTTGCCTGGAATCGGACTTCCTGGGCAAACGCCGTTGGAACGTACACGGCTTTATTATCGCGCGTCGGGCAAGATGGGGTTGGTGTGCGTTGTGTTGCCTGCTGACTCTCTAGGCGGGGAATCCCTGAAGTCAGGTACGCCCAATGGCAACAGTATTGACAGAAGCGGGCGCGGGCTTCCACACTTGTAAGCATGAACGTGCATTTTTCGCCTGAGATCCAGGCGAAACTCGAACGCGCCGCTGCGGAGCAAGGACGCAATACCGAGTCACTGATTCAGGAGGCGGTGGAGCGGTTGCTCGATTACGACGAGTGGTTTGCTCGCCAGGTGAAAGAAGGCTTGTCGGCAGCGGACCGCGGTAGTTTGTTGAGCACGATGAAATCGGGAAGCTGATTGACTGCCGCTATTCAGATCGAGCCGTGTCCGCTGGCCGCGCTAGACCTCACTCACATTTGCGACTACATAAAGGGGCACGTGAGCGTAGTTGGTATCTTTAATTAATTAATTAATCAATGAGCCGCAAAATCTCGTTTTTCCTGCACGGACACGAAGCGTGGCCGGGTATGTTCGGACCTTCGCGCCTCCTCCGGGCTGGCTGGTGAAGTCATGGGAGAACGCCAAGCGGCACGGTTTGGACAAGCTTGCCATGAAGGGAATAGACGCTGAGATTGCGGCTTTGCGTCACGGGCGGCATGCGGGAAGAGGCAGGTCTTAAAACGAGGGTGGTGTCGAGTTGGCAGGCGAAAGCGCCTGCCCCACTTGCTGATTCAAGGCATACCTATCGCTATCGAACGGTCCTAAGATACTGGCATGAAAATTTCGATACTTGACGATTATCATGACACTCTGCGCGGGCTTGTCTGTTTCCAAAAGCTCGAAGGCCATGAGGTTGAAATCTGGAACGACCACACAGACGATCTGGATATGTTGGCCCAGAGGCTGAGGGATACCGAAGCGCTGGTGCTGATTCGTGAGCGGACGAAGATTCGCGCCCCGCTGCTCGATCGGCTTCCGAAATTGAAACTGATCAGCCAACGCAGTGTATACCCGCACATTGACATCGACGCTTGCACACGGCGTGGCGTCATCATGTCGTCAAGCCAGCACGCGGGCACTCCGTCTTATGCAACCGCGGAGTTGACGTGGGGGCTGATCCTTTCCGCGATGCGGCAAATTCCACAGCAGATGGCCGCTCTGAAGGAAGGGAAATGGCAAGCCGGCATCGGCAATAGCGTGCGCGAGAAAACGCTGGGAATCTTCGGTTACGGCCGGATCGGAAGGGTGGTGGCCGGGTACGGCGCAGCGTTCGGAATGAAGGTGGTGGTATGGGGGAGCGAAGATTCGCGGATGCGAGCGCGGTCGAATGGTTATGCGACGGCGGATGGCAAAGAGGCATTTTTCGAAGAGTGCGATGTCCTCTCTCTGCACCTGCGCCTGGTGGATGCGACGCGCGGAATCGTGACCGCGAGCGACTTGGCGCGTATGAAAGAGACGGCCCTGATCGTGAATACCAGCCGCGCGCCGCTGATCGAACCCGGAGCGCTGGTTCGTGCTTTGCAGGCGGGACGTCCGGGAATGGCCGCGGTTGACGTCTATGAAGAGGAACCAGTCTTGGACACGCACCATCCGCTGCTGGGGATCGGGAATGTGGTGTGCACGCCGCACATCGGTTACGTCACGCGGGAAGAATACGAAGTTCAGTTTTCGGATATATTCGACCAGATCGTCGCGTACTGCTCCGGTGAGCCGATCAATGTGGTAAACCCTGAGGTGGTGTAAACTAGAATTTTAGGGGGTGTCGTCTTCAGCAGTAGTTTGCTCATCAAGACTGTCTCGCCTGACGCCACGCCTTCGCTTGTCCGTAAGTTCTGTATTGGCCTTTTTTCCCTGATCTTCCCTGACGACTGCCGGATTTGCGAGCAACCGCTGCGGCAGGTCTCTAGGGTTCCGGTTTGCCCGGCGTGTCTGGCGAAGCCCGAGCCATTGACGGCCGAATATTTTTGTGCACAATGCCGGGCGCCGTTCCGCAATGCTTTTCCTCTGGACGAGCAGGGCCTGTGCGCGCTGTGTCGGCGCGGCGTGAGCGGGTTTGACGCGGCGTACTCTTACGGGTTCTATGAGGGCGATCTTCGGGAGCTGATTCATCTTTTCAAATACGGCCGGGTGCAGACGCTGGCCAAGCCGCTGGGACGATTTCTGGCGCTGGCGCTGCCGCGCGAGGAAAGTTTCGACGCCATTGTGCCCATGCCGCTGCATTGGCGAAAGCGCTGGCAGCGAGGATTTAATCAGGCGGACCTGCTGGCGCGCGAGATATCGCGGCGCACTCACACGCCGGTGAGACACGCCCTGCGGCGCGTCCGCTTTACGGCGACGCAGGCCGGTCTTACGAACGCCAAGCGCCGCCAGAACGTATCCGGCGCTTTTCGTGCTAAGGGCGAGCAGGCGTTGCGCGGCCAGCGAGTTCTTGTGGTGGATGACGTGATGACCACGGGCTCAACAGCTGCAGCCTGTGCGCGCGCGCTGAAAATGGCGGGCGCGAGGCAGGTGGTGCTGCTGACTTTGGCTCGCACCGACCGCCGCATTGGATTCGATCTACAGCTTCGTGATTCGAATTACTTTGGGAGCACCGAACATGCCCAGTCTTGACCGATTGCATAGACCGGTCCTGGTATTGAATGCCAGTTATGAACCCATCAACATTTGCGCAGCGCGGCGCGCGCTGGTGCTGGTGCTGAAGGGTGTGGCGTCGGCCGAAGAGGAGTCGCACGCGCACGTCCATTCAGCGCGGCAATCGTTGCGGGTGCCTTCCGTGATCCGGCTGCTGGAGTACCGCCGCATTCCCCATCAGACGCGCGCGCTGTCGCGGAAGAATATTCTGATGCGCGATCGTTACACTTGCCAATATTGCCATCGCGTGATGCCGAGCGGCGAGCTGACGCTGGATCACGTGGTTCCGCGGTCGCGCGCTGGCGAAACCACTTGGGAGAATCTGGTGGCCTGCTGTCACCCTTGCAATAATCGCAAGGGAAGCCGTACGCCGGACGAAGCGGGCATGAAGTTGGCCAGAGCGCCGCGTCCGTTCAGCCTGCACACCAGCCGGCATCTGATGCGGCTACTGGCGAAGAGCGATGTTCAGTGGCGGAAGTATTTGTTTTACTAAAATCACCGGCTCCCTTACGGTCGCGGTTCAGTAAGGGAACTAAAGTCACCGGCTCCCTTACGGTCGCGGTTCAGTAAGGGAACTAAAGTCACCGGCTCCCTTACGGTCGCGGTTCGGTAAGGAACTAAAGTCACCGGCTCCCTTACGGTCGCGGTTCGGTAAGGGAATCCCAGGCGTTCACATGAGTGTGAACNNAGTGCGTGCGCCACGGGGGCGTTCATCTTATTTGGGTTTTTGGCTGGCCTGGAACATGGCCTCCAGAAGATCCTGTGAGCTGCCGTCGTAGTCGGCGTCCAAGGACCACATCCAACTTCCGCCGAGGTTCCGTTGCCAGTCTGAATACCAGACCCGATAGAACGTCGAAGTGGAGTCATCGTAGGTGATGAAGCCGGGGCTACCATCGCTCCTGAGCATGTAGGGCACCAGCGTGACTTGGTCGAGGATGGAATACCAACCTTTGGCATTGATTCTCTGCTTGATCCAGGTGCCGTAGTTTTCCGTGAGCACGCTGTTGCCGCAGTTCTTGCAGGCCCCGTAGAGGGCACTGACGTTCCTGTAGAAATAGCCGTAGAATGGCGTTCCGATATTGAGTTTGGCAGGAGGGATGTTGAGCTGCGTCAGGTAAATGTCGATCGCTTCCTTGATGCTGCCTCCCGGTTCGCACTCGTAGGGCTCGGGATTGTTGGGGTCGGGAAAGATCGGGGAGTTGAATTGGGCGTCGTCGGTCCAGGGGCCGGCGCAGTCAAACGTCAGGAGATTGTAGTAATCGACGATGGGTGCCACCTGCGGGAAGTCGTACTGGGGAGGGCCCCACGGTGGAACGTCGGCGGAGAGAATATATTTCGGCCGAGGGAATGCATCGCGGAGGGCTTCCATTAGCGCGTAGAAGGTCTGCTCGTCGAGCGTGGTGCTGGGGTACTCCCAATCGATATCGAGGCCGTCATACGCGTTTTCTTTGATGAAGCTTCTGAGATTCGCGATGAGATTCGGTAGAGCGGCGGTAGAAGTCTCGAGTCCCGTGAAGTCGCCGCCTAATAAGAGCATCACTTTTACGCCTGCGTTGTGAGCTTTGGTGAGGAGATCCGGTTCGAGGAATCCGGTGGGGACGGTGAGGTTGCCTCCCGCGTCGAAGCCGACGCCGGCGTGATTGATGTGGGTGAGCTTTTGGAACGGAATTTGGTCCGAGCTGTAGGGAGGTGTCTGAGTTCTGCTCCAGTAGCCGTAATCGGCGATTAATCGCTTGGGGAGTTGGTTGGGTAAGGCGGCGGTTTGTGCCGAGGCGTTGAGCGCTATTAAGAAGAAGGCTGCGAATACTGAGTATTGCATGGAATCCTTTCGGTCAGCAGAAGTATATCACGGTGGAATAAAAAAGGCGTTTCCATGAGTGGGAACGCGGCACGCACGAGTGCGTGCGCTACAATTCATCTACTCATGATCGTTACGCCTGAGAGCACCGAAGAGATGGCGGAGGCGCTTGTCGGGGCTGCTGCGGAGGGGCGGTCGATTAATCTGTGTGGGAACTCGACCAAGAACGGGATGGGTGGGCCGATTGCTCCTGCTGAGGTTACTATTTCCACAGCGGAGCTGAATCGCGTGCTGCAGTATGAGCCGCGGGATCTGACCATCAGCGTCGAGGCCGGGATTTCCTATCGCGAGTTGAGCCGCGTTTTGGCGGAGCACGGTCAGATGGTTCCGCTTGATCCAGCGTTTTCTGACCGCGCGACGGTGGGAGGAATTGTGGCAGCGAATGTGAGTGGTCCGCGGCGGAGGCTGTATGGGACGGCGCGGGACATGGTGATCGGCATGACTTTTGCGACGCTCGAGGGCAAGTTGATCCCGAGCGGTGGGATGGTGGTGAAAAATGTAGCCGGTCTCGACATGGGCAAGCTCATGATTGGGTCGTTTGGGACGCTGGCGGCGATCGCGGTGGTGAATTTCCGCGTGCATCCGATGCCAGTAGGGACGCGTACGTTTGTTGGCGAGTTTGATCGGATAGGGGATGCGATAGCGAGGCGCGATGAGGTTCTCAAGAGCCAGTTGCAACCTTCGGCGATCGATTTGGTGAAGGGAGACGAAGGATACCGGCTTTTGATCCAGGCTGGTGGGAGCGCGGCGGTGCTGGATCGTTACTCGCGGGAGCTGGATTGGGCGCGGGCGATAGAAGGAGCTGAAGAGGAAGCATTGTGGGAGGAGATTCGGGAGTTCACGGCGCGATTCCTGGCTGCGCATGAGAACGGTGTGGTGATACGAACTCCGTGCGCGCTGTCTGAAGTTGGTGGCGTGATGGAGGGATTGCCTGGGTCGGCGCTGGCGCGCGCGGGTTCGGGGGTGTGTTGGGGATACTATACGCAAGTCGGAGACTTGCGCCACGGGGGAGAGTTGCAGCGAGGGGCGGTTGAGTTCGCGCCGCAGGATGTTCGTCAAAGCTGGGAGCTGTGGCCTAGGGCGGGCAGCGACTTTGCGATGATGAAGAAGATCAAGCAAATGTTCGATCCAGGATGCCTGCTCAATCGCGGCAGGCTGTATGGCCGCATCTGAAGTGAACTCATACGACAAACCGCAGCAAGCCGATCTCGATAGATGCGTGCATTGCGGGCTGTGCTTGAACGCCTGTCCGACTTATCGCGAGCTGCGCGTTGAGATGGATTCGCCACGCGGGCGGATTTATCAGATGGCGCAAGTGGCGAGCGGGGAGGCGGAGATCGGGCCGTCGTATATTGAGCACATTGAGCTGTGCCTGGCGTGCCGCGGATGCGAGACCGCTTGTCCTTCGGGCGTCGAATATGGGCGGCTGGTGGAGGCGGCACGCGCTGAAATCGAGACCAAGATTCGGCGGCCGTGGCGGGAGCGCTTTATCCGGCACATGGTTTTCCGGAAGCTGCTGCCGTCACGATTCAATCTGGGGCTCGCGGGCGCCGTGCTTTATCTTTATCAGGCGAGCGGATTGAAGAAATTGGTGCGGACGCTGGGCTTTTTGCCGCGGCGGTTGAGCGAGATGGAAAGCCTGGCGCCTGAAATCGAGACGCCGTTCTTCTTTCGCTATTACGGGCAAGTGCTAGCGGCCGAACATGCCGAGCGGTATCGAGTGGCGTTTCTGGGCGGGTGCATCGCGAACATCAGCTTCGCGCGATTGAATGAGGCCACCGTGCGAGTATTGCGCAAGAACGGCTGCGAAGTTTCGATCCCGGCAGCGCAAGGCTGTTGCGGAGCGTTGCACGTGCATGCAGGGATGCGCGAGGAAGCGCGGAAGTTGGCGCGGAGAAATATCGACGCGATCCTGGATGGAAATTACGACGCGATCATCACCAATGCCGGAGGCTGCGGATCGACGCTGAAGGAATACGGCGAGCTTCTGGAACATGACCCGGCTTACGCGGAAAAAGCCCGGCGGTTCTCGGCGTTGGTGAAAGACGTGACGGAGTTTCTGGCATCCATTGAGATGAACCTGAACTTGATGGCGGCGCCGTTGGTGGTGACGTACCAGGATTCTTGTCATCTGGCGCATGGGCAGAAAATCCGGTCGGCGCCGAGGAAGTTGCTCGCGTCGGTGCCTGGGCTGGAGTTGCGCGAGATGCAGTTATCCGACCTGTGCTGCGGAAGCGCGGGTATCTACAATGTCGTCCATACCGGGATGGCGATGGCGCTACTCGAGAAAAAGATGGCATCCGTGAATGGCACGGGCGCGGAGGTGATTGTTACGGCGAATCCAGGCTGCATGTTGCAGCTTGCGGCGGGAGTGAGGAAGTACGGGCGAGGGCAGAGGGTGGCGCATGTGGTGGAGATTTTGGATGACGCGTATGGGAAGCCCTGATTGATGACTGCGCTGGATTTTCCGCACGCGGTGGTTGCGTTCGCTGCGGCGTTCCTGGCCGGCGCGATCAATTCCGTGGCGGGTGGTGGAACGCTGGTTT
>PMUN01000398.1 GCA_003166875.1 Bryobacterales bacterium
TGTGAACGCGGCACGCACGAGTGCGTGCGCTACATAAATTCGTCCACTCCTAAAGAACCTGGTGCCGCAAACGTCAGTCTTCAGTCCAGGGAGGTAAAGTCTCCAGCCGGAGGCTTGCGCTACGGCTGAAAACGCTTATCATAGAGTGCATGTCCGTAGAAGAAGAACTTCAAGAGCACGCCGAGCACGCCCAGAACCCGTTCGACAAGCACGTGGCGGCAACGATGGCGATCATCGCGGCCGCACTGGCTGTGGTTTCGGTGCTGGGTCACATCAAGACTACTGAGGAGCTGCTCAATCAGCAAAAGGCCTCGGATCAATGGTCGTACTATCAGGCCAAATCCATCCGCCGCTATGTTTCCGAAGTGGCGCGCGACACCTTCGCAGTCATGAAGGACCCAAAGGACAGCGAGCAATACGCGAAGAACGCCGAGAAGTACCGGAAAGATGATGAGGAGATCACCAAGGAAGCTAAAGCGCTGGAGAACGAAAGCCACATAATGGGACGCCAAGCCTTGCGTCTGCACTTCGGCGAGGTGTTCCTGGAAGTGTCTATCGTCTTCGCCTCGCTCGCGATTCTGAGCAAACGGCCACTGCTTTGGTACGCGGCCATCGCCGGGGGGCTCGTAGGGGCGGGGATTGCGGCTTCAACTTTGATGGTCAATTAGCGCAAAATAATAACTGGATGGTCGAAAACATCAGTCCGGGCGCATCTGCCCAAAACGCGCGAGTCGTACTCTTTGACTTCGACGGGACTCTCTCGCTGATCCGCTCGGGTTGGATGAAAGTGATGGTCCCGATGATGGTGGAGATCCTGCTGGATCTCAAGACCGGCGAGTCAGAAGCCGATTTGCAATCCGTGGTGGAAAATTTCGTCTGGCGGCTCACCGGCAAGGAGACCATCTATCAGATGATCGCGCTGGCGGAAGCAGTGGAAGCGCGCGGGGGCAAACCACTGGAGCCGCTGGCTTACAAAAAAATGTACCTGGACCTGCTGTGGCAAAAGATCGCGTCGCGCGTGGAAGCTCTGCGCAAGGGCGATACCGACCCCGAAAAGTACCTGGTGCCTGGATCGCGAGCGCTGCTCGAAGAATTAAAGGAGCGCGGCCTGACGATGTACCTGGCCAGCGGGACCGACGAAATCTACATGAAGGAAGAGGCCCGGCTGCTCGGTATCACGCAGTACTTTGACGGCGGAGTGTATGGCGCACTGGACGATTATAAAAGTTTTTCGAAAGCGATCCTGATCCAGCGAATTCTGGCGTCCGCCGATTTTCAAGGCAATCAGTTCCTGGGCTTCGGCGACGGCTACGTGGAAATCGAGGAGGTGAAGAACGTGGGTGGCGTGGCCGTGGGAGTGGCCAGCGAAGAGCCGGCCTGCACCGAAGTGGACCAATGGAAAAGACTGCGATTGATCGGCGTGGGCGCCGACTATATCGTCCCCAACTTCCTCTGCCGCGAGGAACTGGTGTCCAGGCTGTTCCCTGCCTGATGGGCTCTAAGTATCCGCTCTTCGATCGGTCGCGCCTGCGCGTGAAACCGTTGTCGGAGCGCGTGAACGATCTGCAGCTGGATCAATGGCTCTCGCTCGATGATCCCACTCCGGAATTCCAGCATGCGGATTTACAGAATGTGGCGGCGCGGATCATCCGTGCGCAAGCATCGGGCGCCGCGCGGGTAATGATCATCGGCGCGCATGTGATTCGAGCCGGCGTGAACCGGCACGTGATCGATTTGATGGAGCGCGGATTCATCGATCACATCGCAATGAACGGCGCTGGTTCGATTCACGACTTCGAGCTGGCCCTCCAGGGCGCCACCACCGAAAGCGTGAGCCGATACATACAGTCCGGCGAATTCGGCCTGTGGCGCGAAACTGGCGAGCTGAACGATTGGGCGTCGGAAGCGGAACGGCTCGCATTGGGGCTGGGTGAAAACATCGGCCGCCGTATTCTGGAGAGCAGCTATCCGCACCGCGACTTGAGCATTCTTGCCGCAGCCTACCGGTTGTCCGTTCCCGCCACCGTTCATACCGGCATCGGTTACGACATCGTTTATGAACATCCGAATTGCGACGGCGCCGCGTATGGGGCGACTAGCTATCGTGACTTCCTGATTTTCACTCATACCCTGCAGCGCTTGGAGGGCGGCGTCGTGCTAAGCTTCGGATCGGCCATTATGGCGCCCGAAATTTACCTGAAAGCGCTGGCGATGGTGAGAAACGTGGCCCATCAGCAAGGCCGCGCCATACAACGTTTCACGACTGCCGTGTTCGATATCTGTCCGATACAAGGCGATTACCGCAAGGAGCTCGCAAAAAGCGATCCGGGTTATTTCTTCCGTCCTCACAAGACCATGCTGGTTCGTACCGTGGCGGACGGCGGCGAAAGTTTCTATTTTCGAGGCGATCACCGCGCCACTGTGCCGGCGCTTCGCCGGGCGCTACTCAAAACAGAATGACGACGGCGGAAATTCTTGCGGCTTTTCCACGCTACTCGGCGCTGATTGTTGGCGACATCTGCCTGGACCGCCGCTGCATCTATGATCCCGCGGCGGCCGAACTGTCGCGTGAGACCAAGCTTCCACGCTTGGGAGTAGTGTCGAGCGAGGTGTCCCCCGGCGGTGGTGGTACGGTGGGGAACAATCTTGCGTCGCTTGGAATTACGCGGCTGGCTGTATTGGGCGCGATTGGCGAAGACGGGTTTGCCTGGGAGCTAACGCGTTCGCTGAACTCGCGGGGCATCTCTACCGACCTTTTAGTGCGCGCCAGCGAGGTTCCTACGTTTACCTACACCAAGTTGATCAATGCGACCACCGGCGAGGAAGATCAACCGCGCGTGGATTACATCAACGCTCGGCCTCTACCGGCATCGGTTGAAAAGCAGGTTCTCGTCCACCTGGACAACTTCGCCGAAACCTTCGATGTTCTTTTCGTGTCTGATCAAGCCGAGACTAAACAGGGTGGCGTGGTGACGCCCGCGGTGCGCGAGCGGCTGCTAAGAATCGCCGAAAGCGATCGCGACAAAGTGGTTTGGGTGGACTCCCGCGTTCGCGTGGAGCGCTTTCAGAAAATGACTCTCAAACCGAATGAGCAGGAGGCTGACGCCGCATCGATCGGCCTTTTCGGCGACGTCGATTACCAACGCCTTCGCGCTCATGCCGGCTCCCGATTGATGTTCGTCACCAAAGGGGCGCAAGGTGTGTTGGTGGTGGAAGACACCGGCGAGACAATGGTGCCGGCGCGAACAGTGGAACACCCCGTGGACATCTGCGGCGCCGGTGACAGCTTCTCCGCTGGCGCCGCCATGGCATTGGCGATCACTGGATCGGCCACCGAGGCCGCACGCTTCGGGAATTTGATCGCTTCCATCACCATCATGAAACATGGGACCGGTACGGCCAGTCCGGCCGAAGTGTTGGCCGCCGCTCGCGAATGAGCACGCTCGCAATCGATATCGGTGGGACCAAGTTCAGCATGGCGGTTTTTGACGGCGGCCGCATGCTGGAACGCGCCTCGCGCGCGACGGATCGCGAGGGCGGCCGCGAATGGATGCTCGATCAAATCGCGGCTATTGTCCGGGATTGGTCGAGCCGCTATCAGTTCGAGCGCTGCGGTATCGGATTCGGCGGGCCGGTGGAGTTCTCCCGGCAGCGGATCGCGCTTTCCACGCACGTCGGCGGATGGAGTGATTTCGATCTGCCACGGCACTTGGAAAAGACCCTGGGGCTCGCGCCGGTGATGGATAACGACGCCAACGTCGGCGCTTTGGGAGAAGCGATCTACGGAGCCGGCCGCGGCTTTCGCCCGCTATTCTACATGACGCTTTCGACTGGAATTGGCGGCGGCATCATTCCGAGCGGCGAGATCATTTACCGCGGCGCGGATTCTTACGCCGGCGAGCTGGGGCACATTGTGATCCGGCCCGGCGGTCCTGAATGCCTGTGCGGATGGCATGGCTGCTTCGAGCGTATGTGCGGCGGGCTGTGGCTGGAACGCGATCATGGCCGGCCGGCCGAGGAGTTGCTGCGCGATCCCCAGTTCGTCAAGCGCTACGTGGTGGATCTGGCGATGGGCCTCAAGGCGGCGATCATGTTGCTCAATCCGGCGCGGATTGTTGTCGGGGGCGGTATCAGCAAAGCTGGCGATGCGCTATTCGTTCCGCTGCGCGAGGAGCTGCGGCGGCAGATCACCACTTGGTCGCGCGCGCGAATTGACATAGTGCCGGCTGAACTGGGCGACGACAGCGTCCTGTATGGAGCCATGGCGCTGGCGGACATGTGGGGCGGACCCCCTGGTCNNGCGCGGCGCGGGCTCCCGGTGGTCCAAGCTGCGGAAGCAATTCTGGAAGCCGGGGCGCGCATTCTTCAGTTTCGCCACAAAGGATTCTTCTCGCGCGATGTTTTCGAAGACGCCCAACGCATCGCCGGCCTCTGCCGCGCGGCACACGCCCTCTTCGTCATCAATGACCGCGCTGATATCGCCATGCTGCTTGGAGCCGGTGTGCACCTCGGCCAGGACGATCTCGCGCCAGCCGATGCCCGCAGAATGACCGACGCCATTATTGGCTTCTCAACACACAACCAACAGCAGCTACGCGCGGGCGATCATGAACCCGTCGACTACCTGGCGATCGGGCCCATTTTTCCAACCGGTTCGAAGCTGAATCCGGATCCCNNCCGCTGGTCGCCATCGGCGGCATCACTCGCGAAACTGCTCCTGCGGTCCTCGACGCGGGCGCAGATTCGATCGCTGTAATTGGCGATCTGTATCCTGAAGCCTGCACGAAAGCATCGCTGCGAACGCGGGCCGAGGAATGGCTCGCTATTTGTTCGTCGCGTACGTCACCGCGACCGTAGTGTTGCTGCGGTCCCCGCCAATAGCCACGGTAACCGTGTGTTTCTTCGCATCATCCTCAGCCACCAGCATGCCACCGGATCCTTGAACTTCCTGATGCGTTACGTTGGTCGTGATGTGCAGGCCCGAAGATTGGAACTGATCCTGGTAGAATTTGACGACCTTCTCCGATGGGTCCCGGGTCTTGAACGTGAAAGTCCCGCCGTCGCCATCTTGGCCTTGCGCGGAAAACGCGGATTGCGGATCGGAACCCGGATACTCGGGAACCCACGCAGGCGCCTTCGCTTTGCCGCCCATGGTAAACGTGGCTCGGTCGTTGCCGCCCTTCATACTGATTCTGCCGTTCTTGACGTCGTCGAAGGTAATGTTATAAGTCTCGCCGGTTTTCTTGTCCCGAAGTGTGATTTGCTGGCTGCCCTTATTCACCGAGATTACTTCAACGCTGGGATTCGCTGCGGCAATCATCTTCGACATCACCAGCGTTGGATTCCGGGCGACGTAGGCAATCCCTCCAACCACAACCAGCGCGATTAACAGGAAAAAGCCGCCTATGCCAACCAGAACCCACAACAGTGCGTTGCTCTTCTTGGGTGGCAGAGGCGGCTGAGAAGTAGTGGCCATGATTCTCCTTCCTGCCAGCATACCGGAAAGAGAAATCAGAATGTGTACCGGCCTACGCCGTTAAGTAGCGCTGACTTTCTTTGCGACGAACTCGCGCGCCGGACGGTCAGAGCCTTCACTCTCTACTTTGAACTTTATGCCTTCGCCAGTCACGGTTCCAGTGTACTTTTGGGTCATCTTGTTTCCGTTGAACTCACGGACCACTGTGAATGAGACGGTGTCGCCATCGATCTTGCCGTTGGAAATCTCGGTCTCGCCGCCGCGTCCGGAGACGGTACCAGTGAGAGTGCTGCCATCGGCCTTCAGGTTAATGGTCCCGGTCATGGCGCCGTTGCGGCCCTGCATTTCATAGGTCCATTTGCCCGTAACGTCGGCAGCAAAAGCCGCGAGCGCCAGGGCACAGGAAAGCAATATTAAACGAAACTTCATTCTTTTCTCCTTGTTAGGACCTCTCGATCCTACTCTAGAGATGGTACCCCGGCAAGCGAGGTTACAGGCCAAGCGTGTAAAGAACGGTAATCTGCGTCCCCTTGCTGACGCGCGGGGCTACCTGAATGGACTCGTAGTACACAGCATGGTCAGCGTGTTGTAGCCCCGCGCGTCAGCAAGGGGACAAATCAAGCGCCAAGTCAGTGCCCGTGTTCGTGGTGATGCGTCGTGGCTACGATGGAGCACGGGGTGTCGGATAGGGCGCACTTGGTGTGCTCAAACTGGACAGTGCAGTGATGGATGTGGAATTTGCGGAGCAGCTCATTTACCCGTTGAAGGATGGCATTGCTTTCCGATGGCGGCATGTCTTCGATCAGCACATGGCAACTCAGCGCATGGGCGTTCGATCCGAGGCTCCAGATATGAACATCATGGACTTCGATTACGCCATCGATGCGCCGCATCGAAGCGCACACTTCGCTGAGTTCCAACCCGCGAGGTAGGCCTTCCAGCAGCACGTTCAGGGACTCCTGGATGATGTCCCAAGCCGTCCAGATGATCAGTACGCCGATCAACACCGATAGCACCGGATCTATAATTTCGAGTCCGGTGAAATGAATGGCCACCGCGCCGATCATGATGGCGATGGAACTGACCGCGTCGCCCAACATGTGCATGAAGGCAGCGCGAATGTTCAGGTCATGGTCTTTGTCGCGGTGGAGGCCCCACATAATGGCGCCGTTCAATACCAGGCCACCCGCGGCGACACCCAGCATGGTCCATTCGGCAACGGCTTGCGGATGCAAAAAGCGCTGCCAGGCTTCGTAGAAGATAAAGAGCGAGATTCCGATCAGCGTCAATGCATTCGCGAACGCGGTGAGAACGCCGGCGCGATGGTAGCCATAGGTCTTCACGCTATCGGCGGGTTTGGACTGGAGACGGAAGCCAAGCGCGGCCAGAGCGATGGCCAGAGCGTCTGTAAAATTGTGGCCGGCGTCGGAAACCAGCGCCAAGCTGCTGGCGCGAATTCCCGCGAACAGCTCAATCACCGAGAACAGAAGGGTCGCGTAGAAAGACCACTTCAGAATTTGTCCGGTTCCGTGTTGATGGCTGTGGTGGTGCAGACTTTCTCCCTGTACTCTTATTTTAGCTCAGCGCATCTGTGGGGCAGGATGCCATCCCAATGTCACTTAGTTTTCCCAAAACTGGGGATTGTGCCGTCATAGTGGGGCAGACCCCCAGGTCTGGATAGCGCCGGGATAAACCGGCATGGAGTAGCGAATGAAAGAGTCGTACAGGGAAGGAATAGCGAACCACCCTGGCCCCGAGCCATGTGAGGGCAGTCGTAAGGCTGCACATGAAGCGTTCGACAGGGGTATCTGTAGGCTGGGTAATGAGCTCCGAAATCGGGTGAT